>VFZQ01000206.1 GCA_016871135.1 Acidobacteriota bacterium
CGCGGCCCAGCGTCTTGACTTTGATGCGGCCGTCCTGCGGGAGCCGCCGCTCGGCGATGTTCAACTTCGCCATCAGCTTGACGCGGCTGATGAGAGCGGCCTTCATCTCCTTGGGCGGCGGGTCTTGTTCGTACATCACGCCGTCGATGCGGAAGCGGATGCGGAAGAGTTTTTCGAACGGTTCGATGTGAATATCGCTGGCGCGCTTCTCGACAGCCGCGGCGATCGTCGCGTTGACCATGCGGATCACCGGCGCTTCACTCGCCATGTCGCGCAAGTGTTCGAGATCTTCGTTGCCGGCCCCGCCTTCGCCGAAATCCGTTTCGTTCTCGACGCGCGCCGACTGCCCGTAGAGCTTGTCGATCGCGTCGAGGATTTCGCTCTCGGCCGCCAGCACCGGTGTGACTTTCAGGCCCGTAAATCCGCGCACGGCGGCGATAGTTTCAAAATCGAGCGGATCGGCCATCGCCAGCGTCAGTCCGCCGTCTTGCAAGCCGTACGGCAAACAACGAGACTGCCGCAGAAACCGCGCGGCCAGGCCTTCGGTCTCTGGCGCGGTGAAATTCGCGCCGTCGATCGCGACCAGCGGCAGTCGCAATTGTTCGCTTAGCGCGGCGAGAATATCGCGCTGCGCGACAAAGCCGAGGTCGACCAGAATCTTACCGATTTTTTCGCCGCGCTCCTTTTGCAGTTCGAGGGCGCGATCGAGGTCCTCTTGCTGGATCAGTTGCTTGGCGATAAGCAGTTCGCCCAGGCGCATCAGAACTCTTTCACGGCGATAGCGGCCATCGCCTTTAGCTTCTGTCCGGTCAATCCCGCTTGCAGCGCCTCGCGCGGGGCTTCCATCACGATCTGCGATGGCAGGTCTTTTGTGTTTTCGTACGGCAAGTGAAACAGCAGCATCGATACAACGATTTTCTCGGTTGCCGGGAGTGGGTCCATTGCGCCGGCGGCCGCAATCATCATCTCCTGCATCGCGGTCTTCAACATCGGTAGCCGTTCGAGCTTCCGCTTGCGCAACGCGGCCTTGTCGGCGTCGGTGATCTGCGGACGAAACGGACTGATTCCCGGGCCTTCCGCCAGATTCACGCGCGCGGTGAACACGCAGCCGTAGCCTTCGAGATAGACGCCGTGCGCTTGGCCCAGCAGCAGATACGGTTCACCCGGCCACAGCGCTTCGATGCGCTTGTTCATCGACGTTTCAACGTTTCCGATGATTGCGCGGTTGACTGGCGCGGCGAATAGAGACGCCGCAAAAACAAGGGCAAGGGTTCTCATTGAAACTCACTCCGACGAAGGTAGTCGACCTTCTTCTTTTCCTGTTCGTAGTTATAAGCCGCTTCCATCGCCCGCGCTTCTTCGCGGCGGATGCGTTGGTACTTCGATTCAGCCTCCTGCATCACCGACGCCAACTGCGTCTTGTGCCGTGCCTCGGCTTGTTCCAAGGCGGCCGGCAGCGCGCGCGCGACGCCCTCGGCGATGCGCCGCTCAAACGCGGCTTGATCGAACTGCGCGACCGGCGTGGGAGCCGGCACAGGCTGTTGATGCACCGCATGAAACACAATCGCCGCGGCAACCAGTGCCGCTGACGCAAACCCAAGCTGCGGCCCGGCCGAGAGCCACCGCTGCCACCACTTCGGTTCAAAGACAGGATCGGAGACAAACGCGATCCGTCGCGGCATCTCCTCCTCGCGGACGGAAAACAGCGCCGTCTGCGTGACTTGCAGCCGGGCGTACTCGTCGCGCAGAGTGGGGTCGGCGTGCAAAGCGGCTTCCACCTCGCGGCGCTCGGCGGCGTTTAGTTCGCCGAAGACGTAATCTTTCAGTTGATCAGGCGTTACTTTCATTGCGGACTCCAGTTGGTGCAAGCGCGGTCTTGAGAAGGTCCATCGCCGTGTACAGTCGCGATTTGACCGTGGAGAGAGGGCAGTCGAGAATTTCGGCCATCTCTTCGAATTTGAAGCCTTGGTAGACCTTGAGGATCACGGCCTCCCGCTGCTCGGGGCTGAGCCGCGTCATGGCGGCTTCCACGGCGAGCGCGGTTTCGACCGGCAGCATTCCGCCGCCGCCCGGACCGATATCGACGGGCGCGGTGTCGATATCGTCCTCGGGTTTTCGGCGGCGGAGCATGGAATAGGCTTCGTTGTGCGCGATCCGGAAGAGCCAGCCGCTGAAGCGCGCCGGATCTTCCAGTTTTTTCAGATTTTGGTAAGCCTTCAGGAAGGCGTCTTGACACAGATCGAGAGCGTCCTCACGGTTCCGAACCAGCTTGAGGATGTAGTTGTAGACACGCTTCTCCCAGCGCGAAACGAGCAGGTTGTAGGCGTCCACGCTGCCCTTTTGCGCTTTGAGGATCAGATCGCGGTCTTCAACCTCGCGGAAGATCAAGGAAGCTCTCTCTTTCCGGTAAGACGCCGCCGGGCTCCAAAAAGCCGGAGGGGTCCTGGGAATTAGTTTACCGGAGCGCCCGCCCCTCCCAGCACGCGTGCGGTTTGAGGCCAAGAGCCCTGATCACCGTCGGCGCCATGTCGATGTTGCGGACGGGCGGCTTCAACTCGCGCTTGGGGATGCCGGGACCAGCGAAAATGAGCGGAATCTCAAGCTCGAACGTCGTATCGCTACCGTGTTTGGTCCCTGTGCCACCGTGGTCGGCGACGATGACGATCAGCGTTTTGTCGAGAGGCACGGCGGCTGTGAGCCTGCCGATCAAGCCATCGATGATCTTAACGGCGTCCTTGTATTCAGGGCCTTCCCAGGTCTTGCCATGGCCGGCGTGGTCTACATCGTCCAGATGCACCCAAAGCAGATATGGCTTGTGTTGCTTAAAGTAGGCGATGGCGGCGTCGGTGGCCTGCGGCGAACCGAGGACATGTTCGACGTGGGCGGTGTTTTTTTCCACCAGCCGGCCGAATCCTTTCCAATCGTGGATCGCGGCGAGTTTGGCTTTGGGGCGTTGCGCGTGGATGACGCCGAACAGGCCCGGGAAAAGGCCATCGGGGCCGGTACAGGCGGGATCAATCTTATTATTAAAGCGCTCCCACTCGTTCGAGTGTACGCCGTGCATTTCGGGGCCGGCGCCGGAAATCAGCGACATCCAGTTCGGTGAACTGACGGTGGGCATGACGCCTCGCGAGGCGAGGGTCCACATGCCACGGTTCATGAGTGCGTGGATGTGCGGCGTATCGGCATCGCGGACGCCAGCGTTGGAGAGGCCGTCGACTCCGATGATGAGGACGTGCTGGATGGCGGCAAGAAGAAGCATCCTACATAGGATAGAATTGTTCCGCAATGCGACTATTGCTTCTCAGCGCCGCCGCCTGCGCCGCGCAGACATTTTTGTTGGACTCGATGGAGGGATTGTCGACACGCCGCGTCGTCGCGGTGGTCGCCGAGCACAAGGGCAAGAAGGGGGTCCGCGTAACCGAGCCGCCGGGCCAAACGGGCGAGAACGAAGACCGTGTGGTGCTGTTGCCGGTGAAGGATTTTGAAAGCGGCGTGATCGAAGCCGAGATCAGCGGTGAGCCGGGGCCGGGCGCGGCGGGCGGCGCGCGCGGGTTTGTCGGTATCGCGTTCCGCGTGAGCGATACGCCGAACACGTTCGACGCCTTCTACCTGCGGCCGACCAATGGGCGCGCCGACGATCAGGTGCGGCGCAATCATTCGGCGCAATACATCTCGCATCCTCAATACACGTGGAGTCTGCTGCGAGAGAAAGAACCGAAGAAATACGAAAGCTACGTCGATCTACAGCCGGGCGAATGGACGCGGGTGCGGATCGAAGTTGACGGCGTGAAGGCGAAGTTGTTCGTGCACGGCGCGTCGCAGCCGACGTTGATTGTGAACGACTTGAAGCAAGGCGCGTGGAAGGGGCAAGTTGGGTTGTGGATCGGCCCGGGAACGATCGGACATTTTCGGAATGTAAAGGTGACCAAAAAATGAATCGTCGCGATTTCTTGACAGCGGGAGTTACGCTGCCTTCGCTCGCATGGGCGCAGGAGAAAAGCAAGCTAAAGATCACGGACATCAAGATTGTCCGCACTCGGCCGAGGAAGCCGTATCCCGCGTACAAGCCGGCCGCGGGAGCGTGGTCGACGCAGGGCGTTGAAGTCGCTAATCCGGTGTCGATCTATCCGGAGTTCAAGCCTCGGCGCGAGCTGTTCGCGGCGACGAATGTGCCGTCGTTTACCGTCGAAGTAACGACGGACAAAGGCATCAAAGGCTACGGCAACGGCGGGCCGGGTGGCGGCGCGATCGTGACGGGGCACTTGGCGAAGTTGATGATGGGCCGCGATCCGTTCGATATTGAGCGCAACTGGGATATCTGCTGGCGGTCGACGATGTCGTACGGGCGCATGGGCGTTACGATGAACGCGATCAGCGGGTTTGATATGGCGCTATGGGACATCGTCGGCAAGGCGCTGAACATGCCGGTGTACAAGCTGCTCGGCGGTGAGACGAAAGACCGCGTGCCGACGTACTGCACGGGCAACGATATCGAACAGCACGTGGAATTCGGTTACAAGCGGCTGAAGCTGGCCATTCCGCATGGGCGCGCCAGCGGCCGCGAGGGTATGCGCGAAAATCTCGAACTGGTGAAGCGCGCGCGCGCGGCGCTGGGACCGGACGGCGACATCATGCTCGATTGCTGGATGGCTTGGGACGAGTGGTACACGATCGAGATGTGCGAGATGATGGCGCCGTATCGCGTGTACTGGGTCGAGGAAGTTTTGCAGCCGCACGACTACGCGGGCTTCGGGCGATTGAACGCGGCGATCAAGTCGACGCGGATTGCGACGGGCGAGCATGAGTACGGGCGCTACGGATTCCGCTATCTGCTCGAGGCGAAGGGTGCCTCGATCTGGCAGCCGGACATTCAATGGTGCGGCGGGTTGACGGAGTTGCGAAAAATCGGCGCGATGGCGGCGGCTTACGACATTCCGGTGATTCCGCACGGCGGCGGATTAAACGGTTCGACGCACTGGTCGATCGCCAACGTCAACGCGCCGTGGGCCGAATTGTTCCTGCCGGCGCCGGGCGGACCTAAGGAGGTCTACCAGATGTTCGAAGAGATCTACAACATCTCACGCGGGCCGGAGGGTATTTATATGCGGCCGCACGACCGCCCGGGTTGGGGCTGGGACACAGAGGTAGTTGGCTAATGTTCGCCGCGGCGCTGGTGGTAATCGCGCTGGCGCCGTGGGCTGACCCATTCGACTCGGCTTTTGTTTCGAGGGTTCGACGGGATGGGGCGTCTTCCGAAATCGTGTTTCGGCCGGCGCCTGCGCGCGAGTGGGTTTCCTTCGTGCGCGGGATGCGGGAAGAGGCGCCGGCGAAGCAGCAGTATGTGCAGTTTCTGAAAGACCTGTATGGGTACAACATTGGGGCGTTGAATGCGGCGTATGGGATTGAGGCAGGATCGTTCACGGAGTTGTTGACGTACGATTTTCGGAAATTGGATTTGACACGAGAAGCGGTGAAGCGCGACGACGCGTCTTTTCTGCGAGTGTTGACCGAGGCGGCTGTCGAGGCTACTAAACAAAAATGACTAAATACGTTTTGGTGTGTTTCCTGCTTGTTTCGTGCGGCTCCAAGCCGGTGGCGGAACCCGTTGCGAAGGCGCCCGCTGGGCCTGTCGCGGAGCCGGCGGGCGATGGATCGATCTTGCGGCTTGAGGGTTTCCCTGTGCCCGCGGGCGCGAAGATCGAGAAGATCGCGGGCGGGTTCGAGTTCATCGAAGGGCCGGTGTGGTTCAAGGATACGGGCAAGCTGTGGTTCAGCGATGTGGCGGGGAATGTCGTGCGCGAGTGGTCGCCGGATGGCGCGATCGTCGAGATCCTGCGGCCCGGCGGTTACGACGGCGCCGATGCGCCCGAGGGGGTCCGTCTTGGACCAAACGGGATGGCCATCGACAGGGATGGAAATGTTTTGATCGCGCAGCATGGGAACCGGCGGATTGCGCGGCGGAATAAGTCGGGCGTGATCACGACGCTGGTCGACCGCTTCGAAGGGAAACGGTTGAACAGCCCGAACGACATGGTGTTTCATTCCAGCGGCGCCTTGTACTTCACCGATCCGCCATATGGTTTGCCAAAACGGGATGAGGACCCGAAGAAGGAGCTGCCGTATAACGGGATCTACCGGCTGGTTGGCGGGAGGCTGACGTTGTTGAACAAGGAGATGTCGCGGCCGAATGGGATTGCGTTTTCGCCGGATGAGCGGTGGTTGTACGTGGCGAACTCGGATGCGGCGCGCAAAGTTTGGATGAAGTTTTCGGTGGGCGAGGATGGCACGATCGGACCGGGGCGCGTGTTTGCCGATGTGACGTCGAATACCGAAGAGGGTTTGCCGGATGGCATGAAGGTCGACGCGAAGGGGAACGTCTGGGCGACGGGGCCGGGCGGCGTGTGGATTTTTGACGCGGATGGTAAACATTTGGGGACGATCAAGCCGAACGAGGCGCCGGCGAATTGTGCGTTCGCCGATGATGGCGGGACGTTGTGGATGACGGCGCGGACATCGCTGTATCGAATCAAATTGAAATAGTTGACCCCGGATACTCGCGGCGTGCGCAATCGCGTGGTGAAGGAGAGATTCACACATGCGATTACTTTTATTGGCCGTGGTGGGTATTGGACTGCACGCGGCTCCACTGAATATTGTGAATCCGAGTTTTGAACTTGGAGGCGGGCAGTTTGGAACGGCGTGGCAGGGGACTTGTGGGTCTTGCGGCACCTACGTCGACAGCGGCTTTGATTTCACATTCGGACCGCCGGACGGCATGCGGACGCTCTACGTAAATTCGACCGTTGGTGTGCATCAGGTGCTGAGCGATCTGGCCCAACCCGACATGGCAAACACGATCAACGTAATGGTCGGAGACCGCTTGTTCGTGCCGTTCGCCGGCAGCACGATGAGGTTGTGCGCGGGTCCCAATCTGGGTTCGGCGACGCTGCTGGCGCAAGTGACGAATCTGGCATCACCCGGCGATGGCTTGTTTGATGCGCGGTCGCTGAGCTTCACGACACCGACCTCCGCGCCATATCTTGGCCAGAATCTGATTGTGTGGCTGGGCGGTGCGATCAACGGGAGTCTGCAAACGCACTATGATCTCGTCAGCGGCGACGCAACGCCAACGCCCGAGCCTGCGGCATGGCTGATGGTCGCCGGTGCCGGTCTATATCTCGTGCGCCGCCGCACGCTCGTTGCCGCATAACCGAATCCGGCTAAGCTTGGAGTTGATGAGCCACTCCGATCGCAAACCGCATCCCTCGACCGCCGTGCTGACCGCCGGATTCGACCCCGCTCTTTCGGTCGGTTCGGCGCGGCCGGCGGTCTTTCGTTCGAGCACCTACGTCTTCCCCACGCCCGAGGCGGCCGAGCGTGCATTCGCAATTCTCGGCGGGCGCGAGAAGCTGGGCGAAGGCGAAACCGCCGACCTCATCTACTCGCGATTCAATCATCCCAATGCCGAGATTGTCGAGGCGCAAGTCCTGCCGCTTGAAAAGGCAGCAGTAGCCGCGGCGGTTTTTAACTCCGGCATGGCGGCGATCATGACGGCACTGATGGCGCACATGAAACCGGGTGACGCCGTCGTCTACACGGTGCCGCTCTACGGTGGAACGCAGTCGCTGATCCAGGGTTTTCTTTCGGGATGGGGAATTACTGGCGTGCCAGTACCGGGCGGTGATTCGGACGCCATCGACCGCGCTATCGTCGACACGCCGAATTGCCGGGTAGTGCTTGTCGAGACGCCCGCCAATCCGACGCTGACAATGACCGACATCGCGCGCGCGGTCGCCGCCGCCGACAAGTGCGCGCGGCGGCCACTCGTCATGGTCGACAACACGTTTCTCGGCCCCGCGTTTCAGCACCCGCTCGCGCTTGGCGCAGATGTGGCGCTTTACAGCGCGACGAAATATCTCGGCGGTTTTTCCGACATTCTGGCTGGCGTCGCCATCACGCGCGACCCGGAAGTGATGCGGCCGATCCGCGCGCGCCGCGGCCTGTTCGGCAATATCCTGGCGCCCGACGAATGCTGGATTCTCGACTCGCGCCTGCCGACGGTCCGGCTGCGCATGAACCGCCAATCAAAGAACGCGCAGCGCATCGCCGAGAAGCTGGTCAGCCACCCGGCCGTGCGAAAAGTCTATTACCCAACGCTTTTTGAAGACCCCGAACAGATCCGCATCCGGCTGGCGCAGTGCGACTATCCGGGCGGCCTTTTTAGCCTCGATCTGTATGGAGGCAAGAAGGCCGCGTTCGAGTTTCTGCGCCGGCTGAAAGTAGGCC
>VFZQ01000207.1 GCA_016871135.1 Acidobacteriota bacterium
CGGCGGACTGCTGCCGATGGCCGTGTTTCTGACTCTGAATTCGCCCGGTCTGCGCACTAGCCCGGTGAAGCGCGGTTACTGGGTAGTGCAGAAGGTGCTGGGCGAAGTGATTCCGCCGCCTCCGCCTGTTGTCCCCGAGTTGCCGCACGACGAATCGACCTCGGAGCGGCCCGTTCGCGAGATGCTGGCCAAGCATCGCGAAGTGCCGTTGTGCGCGGGTTGCCACCAGCGTTTCGACTCGTTCGGTCTTGCGTTTGAAGGCTACGGCCCAGTTGGCAATACGAGGACGAAGGACCTCGCCGGACGACCGGTCGACACCGCCGTAACCTATCCGGGCGGCTTCCAAGGCAACGCCGTCGAAGGCTTGCGCACGTTCGTTCATCAGCGCCGCGAGAAGGATTTTGTCGCGAACATGAGCCGCAAGATGCTGGCATTCGCGCTGAATCGGTCGCTGCAACTCTCCGACGAAGCGCTAATTGATATGATGCAATCAAGGGCTGCCGCGACCGGTTACCGGATGCAGCCGCTGATTGAAACCATCGTCACGAGTCCGCAGTTTTTGAAGAAGAGGCTTCCGGAAGCGTCGTCCGCCGCCGGAGCACAGAAGGCCAGACCATGATTCGAAAATCGAGAACTCCTCTCTCTCGCCGCACGGTGTTGCGCGGCGCCGGTTGTACCGTCGCATTGCCGTGGTTGGAGGCGATGTCGGCTTACGCGAATACACCGCCCGCATCCGCGTTCCCGAAGCGTTTCGGCGTTGTGTTCCTCGGCAACGGCATCAACGAGGATCATTGGTATGCCTCCGGCGAAGGCAAGGCGATGAAGTTGAGCAAAACGCTTAGCCCGCTCGAACCGCTGAAGGAAAAGGTCAACGTCGTCGAAGGCCTGTACGTGAAGGCTCTGACCGGGCAAGGAATCCATCCCGGCCAGACCGGCAGTATCTTATCGGGCGCGAAGATTTCCAAGGGCGCGGTGATCTCGTCGGGTGTTTCGATCGATCAGATGATCGCAAGCAAGGTCGGCGAGGAGACAGCGCAGTCGAGCATTTGTCTGTCGTGCGACCCGCCGATGACGGGTTATCACGAGACGAACTTCTCTCTGGCATACAGTTCGCATATTTCCTGGCAAAGCCCGGACTCCCCGGTGCCAGTCGAAGTCTATCCGTCGTTGGCCTGGGAAAACCTGTTCGACAACCGCGGCAGCCTGCTGAACATCAGCGTGCTGGATCGCGTGAAGGACCGCGCGCAGGCGCTGACGCGCGAGATCAGCGCGAGCGATAAGACAAAGCTCGATGAGTATCTAACCAGCGTGCGCGAGGTCGAGAAGCGCGTCGAAGGCATGCGCAAAGAGAAGTCGACGGCCGAGGACGCCGCCAAGGCGAAGAATCGTCCGGCAATGTCGATGGAGCGGCCCGCCAATGGAATGCCCGCCGATCTCCGCGAGCACTCCAAGCTCATGTGCGACATCATCGCCATGGCGTTCCAGACTGACAAAACGCGGGTGGCGTCGCTGCTCATCTCGCGCGATCTCTCGGCGATGTACTATCCGTTCCTCGATGTCACGATGGGCCATCACGGCGCGTCGCACTATAACAACAACGATGCCTACGAACGCATCGCGCGCTTCCACGTGGAGCAGTACGCCTACCTGGCATCGAAGCTCGATTCGATGAAGGAAGGCGAAGGCACCGTGCTCGACAACTCGTGTTTGATGTTCCTGTCGAACCTGTGGATCGGCCGCAAGCACGACAACTTCCGTCTGCCGCTATTGCTGACTGGCGGGCTGGGCGGTACGTTGAAGACCGGGCGCGTGCTGAACTATCTCGAAGCGAGCGCCGACAACCGGAAGATGTGCAGCCTGTACCTCTCGTTGATGGACCGGTTTGGCGTGAAGCTGAATTCGTTCGGCGATTCAACGACGCGGTTAGCGGGGATCTAGACAGGATAATTTTCGCGTGACGCATTGATGCGCACAGCTAGCTCAGGCACGGTCGCTAATGGCCGAGCCGGAGTGAGTCCGTCTCCGAACAGCCCAGCCGCGGCAAGTCCCGGTGCATGTCGTTTCATAGGCGTGCCCTCGACGCAACGAGCGCCTCGCCGTTCGCCGAATCGAGCCATGTTACGGCTCGAGAATCCACTCCGACGTGCCCGCCGAGCGATCGCCCGTCATCCACTCCCAGTCCAAGTGCATGTACCTACCGTCGGTAAACGTCGCCGCCGCGCGGCCCGCCCGCAACTCGCCGCCAACCGTCGCGCAGTGGTACAGCATGAACAGCGAGTGCTCGCCGGTCCGCGTCGCCACTACCGAGCCATGTGCAATCGTGCCGCCTCCATAAACTCCGACGATCCCCGCGGCGTCCTCGGAAACAAACGCCATGCGCGTCTCGGAATTCAGCGAGCCGTTTCTTGAGTTCGAGATCGCGCGAAATGTCTTGCCGGTGAGTTCCATGAACTCAGAGGGTACCACTCCGCCAGGCGCCGCCCGTCCACCGCAAACCGTCGCGCTGTTCGATCGCCAGCAGCCGGTTGTATTTCGCCAGCCGCTCGCTGCGTGTTATCGAACCGATCTTGATCTGCCCCGCCCCGGTCGCGATCGCGAGGTCCGCCAGAAAACTGTCCTCGGTCTCACCCGATCTCGCCGACACCACGCATCGATATCCGTGCGCGCCAGCGAGCTGCACAACATCGAACGTCTCTCGCAACGTTCCGATCTGGTTCATCTTCACGAGCACCGCATTCGCGCAACCGGTGTCGATCCCGCGCTGCACGCGGCCCGGATTCGTCGTGAAGAAATCGTCGCCGACCAACTGAACCCGCCCGCCGAGCCGCTCGGTCAACAGCCGCCAACCCGGCCAATCGTCTTCGGCCAAGCCGTCTTCAATCGACGCGACCGGGAACCGAGCCGACCATTCGGCCAGCAGTTCGATCATCTCCTCCGAGGTCAGCGAACGGCCCTCGCTCTGCAAAGTGTAAATACCGTCGCGATAGAAGTGCGACGAAGCAACGTCGAGCGCGATCGATACCTGCTCGCCCGGTCGAAACCCCGCGTCCTCGATCGACGCCGTGAGTATTTCCAACGCATGGCGATTGGAGGGCAGCAGCGGCCCCCAGCCTCCTTCATCGGCAACACCGGTGAGGAGATAACCGCCCTTCCGAATCCGCTCGCCGCAGCGCGTATGAATTTTGACAGTAGCCTCTAGCGCTTCGGCCATCGAGCCGAAGCCGTGCGGAATGATCAGGAAGTCTTGAAACTCGATGTTGCCGCCCGCATGCAATCCGCCCGAGATGATGTTGATCATCGGAACGGGAAGCACCGGCTCTCCGATCGCCAGCGTTTGGTACAACGGCTCGCGCCGCGAAACGCTCACCGCGCGCGCCACCGCGCAGGAAACACCCAGAAGCGCATTCGCGCCAAGCCGCGATTTATTCGGCGTGCCGTCGAGCGCGATCAGAATTTCGTCACAGCGTTCGACCGATTGGCCGCGCAACGCCGCGGCGATTTCTCCATTCACATTCGCCGCCGCACGGCGCGTGCCCAAGCCGCCGTATCGCGATCGATCGCCGTCGCGCAACTCGTGCGCCTCGTGTTTGCCGGTCGACGCTCCCGACGGAACCTGCGCGGAAGCGCGCGCGCCGTCGGATAGAACCGCCTCGACTTCAATCGTCGGACGGCCGCGGGAATCAAGAATCTCCCACGCCGAAAGCTGTTGCATCAACAAAGACATTGCCAAACCTCGCGAATCGATCCCGGCGGCGTTTTCACAATCGCTTGCGCGCAGCGCCACGCAACCACCTTTTGCGGACCGGTCAAATATTCCGCGGGCGATTTACCCGCGACCCGCGCGAGCAACAATCCGCCCAACTGCGCCATCGTCGCGTCCCACAACCAGGATTCCCTCGGATCGTAGGCGCGCCAAAATTCGGATGCGCAGACTTCATACGCACCCGCAAGTTCCGGACGGTGAATCGATTTGAGCAACAAGTGATTGATAAGAAAGCCCGTATCAAACGACGGGTTGCCGAAGTGTACGACCTCGAAGTCGATGGCGGTCACCTGTTCGCCGTGCACGAGCAGGTTTTTCGGACTCCAGTCGCCGTGAACGAGCGCGACCGCGCGATCGCGGCAATCGGCGATCAACTTCTCCAGATGTGCGGCGAATTCGGGAAAACGCGAAGCGGTGAATCGAAAATACGGATCGAGGCGAAGTTCATCGAAGACGGTCTGGTCGCCGAACCGGGCTCGCCATTCGGGTCTAAGCCATGTGTTATGAACGATTTGCCCGAGGATTTCGCCCGCTTGCGCGGCAACGCGCGGATCGACTTCGCCTCGCAAAAGCAGCGTTTTCCAATCGCGAGAATCCGGCGGCGCCGAGCGCATTGCGTAAATACAGTTTTCCGAATCGACCAATAGAACCTCGGGTACTCGCCCGGGCGGCAAGATCTTCGCAACTTCTTGCAACGCAAGCGCTTCGCGCAATGCCCGGTCGGGCCGGGATCGCCAATCCGCCTCGACGCGAAGTTTTTCCAGAGCCTGTTTGGCAACCACGCGGCCATGCACCGTTGCCGCCGCAATCACAATATTCGAAACCCCGCCGCCAAGCGCGACGATGTCGCGGCTTCCGCCAAAACCGTGCGAGGCGAGGTAATCACCGGCGTTGTCTACCGAAAGCGAGAACAAACGCTCAGGATACCCGAGAATCGTCAGCTACGGGAGAATAGGCTGAACAGTCCACTGAGGGTTGTGGAATTCGTCTTTTTTTCCACAGCTTTCCCACGTACTTCGACACCCATGAGCTTGGCGGCGAAGAGGTTGAGCTGTTTTCCGAGGTTGGATTGCTGGGAGATCGGCTTGCCGTCCAGAAGCGCGCGCTGGACAGCTTCGTAGTCGGAAGGCAAGACGTAATAGACATCGGTCTGGAGCGCGGTCTCGACCATTTCTTTCGACAGCCCGACATCCCGGCTAAACCGGTTAATCACAAGACGGATCCGTTGCCGCGGAATGCCGTTCGCCTCGTAGTAGTTCAAAACGCGCTGCGCGGCTTGGAGCGCGGGAAGTTCGTTCGTCGACACAACGATGACTTCGTCGGCAGAACGCACCGCACTTAAGGCCCAAGGACCGTAAGCGCCGCCGATGTCCACCACAATGTTGGAGTAGAGCCGCTTTGCGAATTCGAGCAACATCCTGGAGTCGGTGGCGTCGGTTGCTCCGTCGGTGATGCTGTCGGGCGGTAAGAGCACGTCGAAACCGCTTGCTTGCTGCACGATGCCGCGCCAGATATCGACGTCGAGATGCGACGCGTGGCCGAGAGCGTCGACAAAGCTGAACGCCGGCTTGAGTTTCAATTGAAACGCCTGAGTTCCGGCATGCGGGTCGAG
This sequence comes from Acidobacteriota bacterium, assembly GCA_016871135.1. Lineage (GTDB taxonomy): Bacteria > Acidobacteriota > Terriglobia > Bryobacterales > Bryobacteraceae. The sequence continues at coordinate 5,376 of VFZQ01000207.1, forward strand.
ATCCGCCAGCAGCGTCTCTTTCGAACCCGATCGTTTCATACCGGCGGCGAGATTATAAGCGATTGTCGAAGCGCCGCACGCGCCTTTGGCGGGGACGACGGTGAAGATCCTTCCCTGTTCCGACGCAAGCTCGGGCGCGAACTGGGACAACTTTTCCAAGACCATTCCGACCTGGTCTTCCGAGAACGGATGGGTCAGGAATTCGCGGGCGCCCAGGCGAAGCGCCTGGAGAATCCGCTGCGGATCGCGATCGGGGACGATCGCCACGGTCGCCATTTTTGGAGCCTCGGCAACGATGGCCTGCAAGGTTTCCATCCCGCCGGAAGGAGAGGAGAACACATCAAGGAAACAGATCGTACCGGCCGTGAATTCGCCGAGGACGCCGAGGTTCCCTTTCGTCGGAAGTTCAGTGACTTCAACAACTTGCGCACTCGGAACCTGATGCGAGAGGATCGGCTGCAACTCGGAAAACAATTTCCGGTTGGGAGTAACGACGAATATGCGCCAAGCTCCTACAGGCAAGCGATCTGGTTTCTCCTGTGTCCAGGGACACGCATGGACGGTAGGCCCGAGGTGCCCATACAGGATTCATCGGCGGAAAGAGGACAAAACATAAGACTCGCGAGGATAGAAAAGCTATTATCGCGTATTCGGCGGCCGATACGCATTTCAAAGGGGGATACCCCTTAGGAAGGCGAAACGATAGGAAATGGATTACAGCAGCAAAAAATCGGTAGCGGTATGCGAATCGCAACCGGTCACGGCCGAGGGCCTGCGCACACTACTCAATGGGACGGACGAACTGATGTTTCTCGGCCGGACCGACTCGCTTCAGGCGGCGAGCGAACTGATCCGGCAGATGCGCCCCGCGGTCTGCCTGGTGGATAAGTCACTAGGAATTCAAGCGGTTATGGACTGGGTCTCCCATGCCAAGGTGATCTCGCAACAGATGACGGAGTTTGTCGTCTGGGGCGTTTCGATCACCGAGGCCGAGGCGCTGCGGTTTCTGCAGTCGGGCGCGAAAGGAATTTTGCGGAAGACCTCGGACACCGAGACGGTCCTCGCCTGCCTGGAGGCTGTGGCGTCGGGGTCGAGTTGGATGGCCGATTCGGTCTTCCGCGACAGCCGCCAACCCGACCGTCAATCGCGCAGCGAACTGACTCCGCGCGAACAGCAGGTGATGGAACTGGTCGAGCAGGGCCTCAAGAACAAGGACATCGCGCGAGAACTTGGCATCCGTCCGGGGACGGTGAAGATCCACCTGAAGCACATCTTCGAAAAGACAGGCGTTCGCGGGCGGTACGGACTGGCGTTGAACGGGATGCGGCAGAAGGGCCTGCTCGAGTTCGCGTCCGCGAATTAGCGTCTTTCACCACGAAATGGCTGAGGCTGACAGGAGCAGCGTGATATGCTGCGAACGTGCAGCCTCATTCACTTGTTGTCGCACTGCCCGCGTTGTTACTTTGCGGGCTGCGAGCGGCCGAAGCGCCGAAGTTGGTCGAGATTTTGGGCGCGGAACTGAATCGGAACTTCGAGTCGTTGAAGACAAAGGCCGATCCCCCCGCCTACTACCTCGCCTACACAGTCACCGAAGACGAAGCCGTTTCCATGGAGGCGACTTCGGGATTGCTTGCCGCCAAGGACAAACGCCATTCGCGGATACTCGACGTCACGCTCAGGCTGGGTACGCCGAAGCTCGACAACTACCACCGCCAACAGCGCGACTTTGCGCAGTTCACGCGAGGCAGCGGGGTATCGCTTGACGACAACGGGAACGCGCTGCGCCGCCGGATCTGGCTCGATACCGACGCGGTCTATCGCGCGGCGTCGCAGCGTCTGACCAATATCAAGACCAATACGCAGGTCAAGGTTGAGGAGACCGACCGGTCGGACGATTTTTCGAACGCCGACGCCGCCGTCGATTTTCAGAAGATTCCAGAATTGAAGTACGACGAGAAGAAATGGGCAGGCCATCTCCGGGATTGGTCGAAGAAGATCTCGGCGCATGGCGACATCCTGGCTTCGCAGGTTAGCTTCCAGGCGCAGCGTGAGATCAAAACCTTCGTCAACTCCGAAGGCACGCGCCTCCAGCATGGGCGGACTTTCGCGCGCGTTGTCATTTCCGCGCGTTCGAAAGCATACGACGGCATGGACCTGGCGACAGCCGAAACCATCGAGGCCGACGAGCCGGGCCGGCTGCCGAGCGAAAAGAAAATCGACGCGGCGGTCGACAAGGTCATCGCCGATCTGCGCGGACTGTTGAAAGCACAGGAGGTCGATCCGTTTGTCGGTCCTGCGATTCTTTCCGGGCGTGCGGCGGGAGTATTCTTTCACGAAATCTTCGGCCACCGCATCGAAGGACACCGCCAAAAAGACGAGAGCGAAGGCCAGACGTTTACCAAGCGGGTCAATCAGAGCGTACTGCCCGATTTCCTGAGCGTCTATTTCGATCCCACGGTCAAACGCTATGCGGAGGAAGACCTCTACGGCTGGTACTCCTACGACGATGAAGGGGTCAAGGGCCGCCGGGTTTCGGTCGTCGAAAAAGGGATTCTGAAAACGTTTCTGTTGTCGCGGTCGCCGATCGCCGGATTCCCGAATTCGAATGGCCACGGGAGGCGGCAGGCGGGCCATGAAATCGTCGCGCGGCAGTCGAACCTCATCGTTCACAGCGACAAGCAGGTTTCAACTCCGAAGTTGCGGGAGCTTCTCATCGAAGAGATCAAGAAGCAGAACAAGCCCTATGGACTCTACTTCGAATCGGTGACGGGCGGATTTACTACGACCGGTCGCCAGGGATTGCAGGCCTTCACCGTGATTCCGTTGGTCGTCTACAAAGTGTTTGCCGACGGCCGACCTGATGAACTCATTCGCGGCGCCGACATCGTCGGCACG
>VFZQ01000208.1 GCA_016871135.1 Acidobacteriota bacterium
TCCCATAAACACCATTAAGTCTATGGTTTTACGCAATATTAGCTTATGCATCAGTCGACCCGTTGACTCGCGTCAGCTGACGCGCTATTATCAGTCAGCCGTGGATTTGCTGACGCCGCTCAGTCCGGACGACCGCGTGCACCTGCTGCGCGATGCCGAGGCGGCGTGTGCCGCGAAAGAGCACTTCGGCGGCAGCCATTCGATGTTTTGGTTGCGCCAGTTGTGCACGTGCAAAACCCGGCAGGAAGAGATCGCATTTCATAACCGGCGGCATCGCGAGTTTGAGAAGCTGATCGGTGAGAAGACATACAAGGACCCGGTTGCGGCTGTCGATGCGCAAGGCTCGCGGCTGCGGAAGGAACTCGAAGCCTTTCGCGCGGACGCCGATCGGGTCGTGACGCTGACGCCCGGTGAGTGGGGCTTGGCATGGAAGCCGATCGCGCCGCGAACCGAGCCGCAAGGCGGCGCGCCATGGGAACTGCTCGCGCGCGCGACCGGCCGGATTTATTACGTGATCCCGTCGGCCGAGTACTTTCCGGTGCTGAATCAACTGCTGGTAATGAAGCTCGCTCCGCGCGCCGAACCGCGGCTCGCCGACGGCGCGGAGTCGCCGCTGCTGGAGCCCAACGACGCGCTGGTCGCCGTTGGGACCGAAGCCAACAACGCCGCGATCGCCGAACTGGCAATCCGCGGCGGGCAAGTGCAAGCCGTTGCCCTTCGCGATGCGTGCGGTGCCCTCGTTGTTCCCTGCCCCGACGCGCGCGGCGGCCTTGCGCTTCTGCGCCGCGCCATCCGCGGAGACTTGACGGTATAATTCTGCGATGCGTTTGCAATCGCGGCGTTCTCTCCTTGTGACCGTAGGGCTGGCCGGATGCGGCGGCCCGTCGCAGGCGAAGATCGGTGTCATCGTCAAGGCGGTCGGGCACCTGTTCTTCGCCGCGGTTCACGCGGGTGTCAAACGAGCGGCGAAGGAGTATGGCATCGAAGCGGTCTGGAACGGGCCGACCGATGAGACCGATAGCCCGAGGCAGATCCAGATCCTCGATTCGATGATCGCGCAACGGGTTTCGGCGATCGCGATTTCCGCCTGCGACGAACGCGCTTTGGCGGCGCCGGTAAAGCGGGCGATCGATCAAGGAATTCCTGTGACCGTTTTCGATTCGGCCGTCGAAGGATCGGGGTTCGTCACCTTCGTCGCCACCGACAATTTCAAAGCGGGCTGCGACGCCGCGCGCGAGTTGGCGAAGATGATCGGCGAAAAGGGTAAGGTCGGTGTCGTGATGCACAAGCCCGGCGGCGCGTCGACCTCGCAGCGCGAGCGCGGTTTTCAGGAGACAATCGCCAAGGAGTTTCCAAACGTGACCGTCGCCGCGAGCCAGTACGGCATGGCCGATAGAGCCAAGGCGCGCGCGGCGGCGGAGAACATGATCACTGCACATCCGGATCTGGCCGGCATTTTCGCGTCGAGCGAGGCGAGTTCGCTGGGTGCGATTCAAGCGATCGCCACACGCGGTCTGTCCGGCAAGCTGCGGCTGATCACCTTCGACACGAGCGAAGCTCATCGCGAGGCGCTGCGCGGCGGCACGATCGACGTCATGATGGTTCAGGACTCGGCGCGCATCGGCTACGAAGCGGTCAAGTCGCTGGCCGAGAAACTGCGCGGCGGCACGCCAGTCGCGCGCATCGACTTGCCGGTACGGCAGATCCGCAAGGCCGATCTCGACAAGCCGGAGATCGCCGAGTTGATTTCGCCGCCGACCCAGTAAACACGCTCGTTCGCTGGCTCGGCGCGGGGCGATCCTGCTAGCCTGGAAGATTCGAATGATATATTTTTCCGGCGTCAGCAAGCAGTATGGCAAGCAGCTCATTTTTGTGGACGCTTCCTTTCAGTTGAATCCTTCCGAGAAAGTCGGGCTCGTCGGCCCGAACGGCGCGGGTAAGACAACGCTGTTCCGCATGATTGTCGGCGAGGAGAGCCCCGACGACGGGGATGTCACTGTACCGAAGAAGACTACGATCGGCTACTTCCGCCAGGATGTCGAGGAGATGCACGGGCGCACCGTCATCGACGAAGCCATCGCGGGTTCGGGCCGCGTGGGCGATCTGCACCACGAGCTCGAAGAGTTGAATACGGCCATGTGTGACCCGGACCGCGCCGACGACATGGACCGTATACTGGCCCGTTTCGGCGAAGTGCAGGAAGAGTACGAGCACCTGGGCGGCTACTCGTTGGAAGCGCAGGCCCGCGAGGTTTTGCACGGCCTGGGCTTCAAGGACGATCAGATCGACGGCGACGTCGGCGCCCTCTCGGGCGGCTGGAAGATGCGTGTCGCGCTGGCGCGCGTGCTGCTTGGCCGGCCCGATGTGCTGCTGATGGACGAACCGACCAATCACCTCGATCTCGAATCCATCATCTGGCTCGAGCAGTTCCTCAAGTCCTACGAAGGCGCGCTGTTCATGACCTCGCACGACCGCGAATTTATGAACCGCGTCGTGACCAAGATCGCCGAGATCGACTCGGGCGAAGTGAACACCTACACCGGTAACTACGACTTCTACGAACGCGAGCGAGCGATCCGCGAGACCAACCAGCAGGCCGCGTTCGCGCGCCAGCAGGCGATGCTCGCCAAAGAGCAGCGCTTCATCGAACGGTTCCGCACGCACGCCGCCAAAGCCGCGCAGGTGCAGAGCCGGATCAAGGCTCTGGACAAGATCGAAAAGATCGAACTGCCGAAGAAGCGCGAGGTGGTCGAGTTCGCCTTCCGCACGCCGCCCCGGTCGGGCGATCAGGTTGTGGTGATCGAAGGACTCCGCAAGGCCTACGGCAAGCGGGTGATCTACGACGGATTTTCGGCGACGATCCGGCGCGGCGAACGCTGGGCCGTGATGGGCCGCAACGGCGCCGGCAAGTCGACGTTGTTGAAGATGATCGCCGGCGCGCTCGAACCCGATACCGGGTCCGTGCGGCTCGGCGCCAGTTTACAGATGGGCTACTTCGCGCAGCAGTCGCTCGATATTCTCGATGCCGATTTGACCATCTTCGAGCAGTTGCAGAAGGACTTTCCCCACGACTCGATCGGCGCGCTGCGGACTCTGGCCGGCGCGTTTCAGTTCTCCGGCGACGATGTCGACAAGCGGATCAAAATGCTATCGGGCGGCGAGAAGTCTCGCCTTGCGATGGCGCGGATGCTGTACAACCCGCCGAATTTTCTGGTGCTCGACGAGCCGACCAACCACCTCGATCTGGCGACCAAGGAGATGTTGGTGCAAGCGCTCAAGGAGTTCGAAGGCACGATGATTTTCGTGTCGCACGATCGAACGTTCTTGCGCGGCCTGGCCAACCGCGTGCTCGAACTCGGCGGTGAATCCGGAACCGAGAGCGAGCCGCGGTTGTACCTTGGCCCGTACGATGAATATGTCGCGGCGCTGGGGCACGAGGCCCCGGGCATCTACCACTAAGCGGCCGCGCGATCGAGGGCTTGGTCGAGCCCCGGGATCATCGCGGCGAGAACCTCTTCGGCGGTTTCGACGAAGAGGAACTCGATCTCCTTCTGCACCGTTTCGGGCACGTCGCGGAGATCCTTCTTGTTCGCGGCCGGGAGTATGACTCGTTTCATACCGGCGCGGCGCGCGGCGAGCACCTTCTCCTTCACACCGCCGATGGGCAGCACCAAACCGGTCAGCGTGATCTCGCCGGTCATGGCTGTATCGTTGTGAACCGGCAGCTTGGTATAAGCCGAGGTCATCGCGGTCACCGCTGTTACGCCGGCCGATGGGCCGTCCTTCGGAATCGCGCCGGCGGGCACGTGCAGGTGCAGGCCGTATTCCTTGAACAGCTTCGGATCGAGGCCGAGGTCCTCGGCGTGCGACCAGATGAAGGACTGCGCGGTCTTCATCGACTCCTGCATGACTTCGCCGAGCTGGCCCGTGATGGTGAGTCCCTTGCCCTGCGGAAGCAGCGTGGCTTCGATGTAGAGCACATCGCCGCCGGTTTCGGTCCACGCGAGTCCGGTGACAACGCCCGAGGGCAGCGTCTTGCGGAACTTCTCGGGCTGCACGAGTTCGGGCCCGAGCAGTTCGCTCACTTGCGGTTCGTCGATGACAAACTTGTCGAGCGAACCCTCGACGATGCGGAGCGCGACTTTGCGCACGACCTTCGCTATCGAGCGCTCCAGCCGGCGTAGTCCAGCCTCGCGCGTGTAGCCGCCGATGATGAACCGCAAGCCGCTATCGGTGAACTCCACCTGCTCCGTCTTGAGGCCGGTCTCAGCGATCTGACGCGGGATGATGTAACGGCGCGCGATCTGCACCTTCTCCTCTTCGCTGTAGCCGGAAAGCCGGATGATCTCCATGCGGTCCAGCAGCGGCCGCGGCACGGTATCGAGCGTATTCGCGGTGCAGAGGAACATGACCTTCGATAGATCGAAGTCCAGGTCGAGGTAGTTGTCGCGGAACGTCTTGTTCTGCTCGGGGTCGAGCACTTCAAGCAGTGCGTGCGCGGGATCGCCGCGGAAGTCACGGCCGACCTTGTCGATTTCGTCGAGCAGGATGACCGGATTCTTCGAACCGGCGCGGCGCATGGCTTGCAGGAGCCGGCCGGCCATGGCGCCGATGTAGGTCCGGCGATGGCCGCGCAATTCAGCTTCATCGTGCATGCCGCCGAGCGACATGCGTTCGAACTTGCGGCCGAGCGCACGGGCGATCGACTGGCCGAGGCTGGTCTTGCCGACGCCGGGAGGTCCGGCGAAGACAAGAATCGGCGCCTTGGCGTTCGGGTTCAGCTTCATCACGCTCAAGTGTTCGAGGATGCGGTCCTTCACCTCTTTGAGTTCGTAGTGATCCTCGTCGAGGATGGTGCGCGCGTTGGCGATGTCGAGGTTGTCCTCGGTGGTCGCGGTCCACGGCAGGTCGAGGACAAAGTCCATCCATGTGCGAGTGACTTGATAGTCGGGCGAGGCCTGGTTGGCGCGCTCGAGCTTCTTCATTTCGCGGTCGACTTCCTTGCGAGCCGCTTCCGGCAGTTCGGTCTTGGCGATCTTCTCGCGCAGGTCGTTCAATTCGCCGTCGCCGTCCTTGTCGCCGAGTTCCTGTTGGATGGCCTTCATCTGCTGGCGCAGCATGTAGTCGCGCTGCTCCTTGGACATCTCGTTGCGGGCTTCGCTGGCGATTTTGGTTTTCAGTTCGAGGACTTCGACTTCGTGCGCGAGGTACTTGTGCAGCGTGCGCAGAGCGTCGATGCGCGTCGCGGCTTCAAGAAGCAACTGCTCCTTGTCGACCGGCAGCGACATCATCGAGGCGAGCAGGAAGACCATGCGGAGCGGGTCTTCCTGGCCTTGCAAAATGCGTCCGAGATCGGCGGGTGTGTCGCCGTTAGCCAACGTCATCGCGCGTGTCGCGAGCTCGACGATATCGCGTTCGAGCGCTTCGACTTCGGTATCGCTATCCTTGGGCAGCGGGCTCATTTCGACGCGCGCGCGCAGGTAGGTCAGATTGCCGTCTTCGTCGGCGACCTCGTCGAGGCTTTGCAGGTTGGCGCGCTCTTCGCCCATCACCATCAGTTCCATGATGCCGTTGGGGTGTTTGTTGATCCTTCGGACAATCGCGACGACACCGGTGGCGTAGAGGTCCGCTTGCGCGGGCGCTTCGACGCTTGAATCCTTCTGCGAAACGACGAAGATCTCCTTCTCTTCGGTAGCCAAGGCCGCTTCGACGGCGGCCTGGGTGGGTTTGCGGCCGACGGTCAACGGCAGCATCAGCCCTGGAAATAGAACCGTGTTCTTCAGCGGCAGGACTGGTAGTGATTTGGTTTCCATTCTTCCTCTTAGACGTTAGATGTTCGAACTGCGTTCGTTGATTCCGGCAGAGTTTACGCCACCGCCGCGATGGGCGGCAGGAAGTCGAGTTCGCCGCGGAGCGGGTTCAATTCGACTTTCACCAGTTGGCCGTCGCGGATTTCGCCGCTGATGAGTTTGCGCGCGAGCGGGGTTTCGACGTCCCGCTGGATCGCCCGCTTGAGCGGACGCGCGCCGTAGGCGGGATCGTAACCGTTACGGACGATCCAGGCCAGGGCGTGGTCGGTAAACTCGATTGCGATGTTGCGCTCGGCGAGGCGCTTTTGCAGGCCTTCGAGCTGGATCTTCACAATCTGCTTCAAGTGCTCTTCTTCGAGCGAATGGAAGGTGATGATCTCGTCGATGCGGTTCAGGAACTCCGGCCGGAACTGCTCGCGCAGGTTCTGGCTGTTGGAGGTCATGATGATGATCGCGTTTTTGAAGTCGACGGTGCGGCCCTGGCCATCGGTGAGGCGGCCGTCGTCGAGAACCTGCAAGAGAATGTTGAACACGTCGGCGTGCGCCTTTTCGATTTCGTCGAACAGGATCACGCTGTAGGGCCGGCGGCGGACCGCCTCGGTCAACTGGCCACCCTCTTCGAAACCAACGTAGCCTGGAGGCGCGCCGACCAGACGCGAGACCGTGTGCTTCTCCTGGTACTCGCTCATGTCGATGCGAATCATGGCGCGTTCGTCATCGAACAGGTTTTCAGCGAGCGCGCGGGCGAGTTCGGTTTTGCCGACACCCGTCGGGCCGAGGAAGATGAAGCTGCCGATGGGGCGCTTTGGATCTTTCAGTCCGCTGCGCGCGCGAAGCACGGCTTCGGCGACGGCTTCCACCGCTTCGTCCTGACCGATGACCCGCTTGTGCAGATCGCCTTCCAGGTGCATCAGCTTCTGTGTTTCGCCGGCCAGCATCTTGGTTACCGGCACGCCGGTCCAGCGGCTGACGACGGCGGCGATGTCTTCTTCGCCGACCTCCTCCTTGATCAGAGTGCCAGTTGACTCCTCGCGCGCGGCGAGCTGTTTTTCGAGTTGCACAAGCGTTCCGTATTTCAGTTCGGCCGCCTTGTTCAGATCGTAGGCGCGCTCGGCCCGTTCGATCTCGGACTTGGTCTGCTCGATCTTCTCCTTGATCTGCCGGTGGGCGTCGACGGCCTTCTTTTCGTTCTGCCATTGGGCGCGGAGGCCGTCGGCTTCGGACTTAAGGTCGGCGAGCTCTTTTTCGAGTTTCGTGAGGCGGTCCTTGGAGGCGGAATCCGACTCCTTCTTCAGGGCTTCGCGTTCGATTTCCAGCTGCATGACGCGGCGCTGCACTTCGTCGAGTTCGCTGGGGACCGAGTCGATTTCGGTGCGGAGCTTGGCGGCGCTTTCGTCGACCAGGTCGATGGCCTTGTCGGGCAGGAAGCGGTCAGCGATGTAGCGGTTGGACAACACCGCGGCGGCGACGAGCGCGGCGTCCTTGATGCGCACGCCGTGGTGGACTTCATAGCGCTCGCGGAGGCCGCGGAGAATGGAGATTGTATCCTCGACGTTGGGCTGATCGACTAGCACCGGCTGGAAGCGGCGTTCGAGGGCCGGATCCTTTTCAATGTGCTTGCGGTATTCGTCGAGCGTCGTGGCGCCGATGCAGTGCAGTTCGCCGCGAGCCAGCAGCGGCTTGAGCAGGTTGCCGGCGTCCATGGCGCCTTCCGCTTTGCCCGCGCCGACGACGGTGTGAAGTTCGTCGATGAAGAGGATAATCCGGCCTTCCGAACTGGTCACCTCTTTGAGAACGGCCTTGAGGCGCTCTTCGAATTCGCCCCGGAATTTGGCGCCGGCGATGAGCGCGCCCATGTCGAGCGAAACCAGCTTCTTTTCCTTCAGGCCTTCGGGCACGTCACCGCGGACGATGCGGTTGGCGAGGCCTTCGGCGATTGCGGTTTTGCCGACACCGGGCTCGCCGATGAGCACCGGGTTGTTTTTCGTCCGGCGCGAGAGGACCTGAATGACACGTCGGATCTCTTCGTCGCGACCGATGACGGGATCGAGCTTGTTCTGCGCGGCGAGTTCGGTGAGATCGCGGCCGAATTTTTCGAGGGCCTCGTAGGTGGCCTCGGGGTTCTGCGTGGTGACACGCTGGGCGCCGCGCACGTCTTTCAAGGCTGTTTCGACACGCTGGCGCGTGATGCCGAACTCCTTACAGAGCTTGCTTTCGGCGGTGAGCGCGAGAAGGAAGTGCTCGACGGAGACGAAATCGTCTTTCATCTTTTTGGCTTCCGCTTCGGCGTCCGCTACAAGCTTTGTGAGTCTCGTGGTGACGTACAAGTTCTCGGGTTGCGAGCCGGCCACTTTGGGCAGCTTTTCGATCTCTTGCACGACGCGTAGCGACAGGGTGTCGAGCGGGATTCCGGCCTTC
>VFZQ01000209.1 GCA_016871135.1 Acidobacteriota bacterium
AGCCCGCGTCGACGCCCAGTCGCGCGCGATAAGACAGCTTGCCGGACTTCGCGTCCACGCGAGTGAGAATGCCTGTTTCCGTTAAGGTGTAAGCGCCGCCGTCGTAAACAACCGGAGTGGGCATGTAGGTGCCGCCGCGCGGTTCGGCCCAGAGAACGAACGCGTTCGAACGGGTGTCCTTTGCCAGCGTGATGTCGCCGGATGCGCCCGGTTTCACGGCGTAAAGCGCGCCGCCGCGGCCGGCATCGAGGTACAAAACGCCATCGACTGCGAACGGTCAGGGAATCGGCATCTCCGTCATATTCGACATGCGCCACAACTCCTTACCTTCTCCGTCGTAGCTGATTGCCGTCCTGGGTCCGATCGTCACAATCTCGGTGCGAAGAGCGTTGGTCCAAACATACGGCGTCGTCCAGCCGGAACGCCGCGCCATCTCACCGGGCGGGCCACCGATGTCGCGATTCGTCCGCCACAGTTGTTTGCCGGTGCGTTTGTCGAAGGCCGCGATGTATTGGTGCTTCTGGGCGTCGGCGGCAATCAAGACCTGATCGCCCTTCAACACGGGCGACGCCCCGGTACCGAATTCGAGGTAGATCGGGCTCGATTCAAGCGCAGTCTTCCAAAGCGGCTTGCCTTTGAAGTCGAATGCGTAGAGGCCGTGATTGCCGATGTACACGTAGACCGCCTTGCCGTCGGTCACCGGAGTTTCCGAAGCGAAACTGTTCTTTCGATGCCGTCCGCCCGGAGGCCGGCCTGCGTAGAACTCGCGCTTCCATTGCAGCGCGCCGCTCTTCAAGTCGAGGCAGTACAAGAGGTAATGCAGCGATACTTCATGAGGCAGTTCCATGTCGCGCTCGACGACCTTGGCTTCTACTTCCTTTGGGCTCAGTCCTTGCTTAGTCAGTTCGGCGACGTACTGATTGCTGTACTCAGTGCCCGTCTGCGGCGGCTTCGAGGCGCCGTCGGTGACGACCGCCGTGACGAAAACTTTTCCATTGGCAACCACCGGCGACGACCACCCGCGCCCGGCCACCGTGGCTTCCCATTCGATGTTCTCGGTCTTGGACCAGCGGTCGGCCAGTTGTGCGTTGGACGAAACAGGGTTGAACGCGGGGCCTCGGAATTGCGGCCAGTCGTTAGGCTCGGCGGCGAGGGCGACCGCCGTCATCATTGCTATCGATATGCGCATGCTTATTCTCTATTCTTCACATAACGCTCGAACCACTCGATCATCTCGGCAAGTGTATGTTCGACCGATTCCTTCGCCGCGTAGCCGTGCGATTCGTGCGGCAGCATGACGAGGCGCACCGTGCCGCCGTTGCCGCGCACCGCCGTGTACATGCGTTCGGATTGAATCGGAAACGTTCCGGTGTTGTTGTCGGCTTGGCCGTGGATGAGAAGTAACGGCTCGTTGATCTTGTGCGCATTCATGAACGGCGACATCTTCAAATAGGTCTCGGGAGTCTCCCACAACGTGCGGCGCTCGGTCTGAAAACCGAACGGCGTCAGCGTGCGGTTATAGGCGCCGCTGCGCGCGACGCCCGCCGCGAAGAGATCCGAGTGCGCCAGCAGATTTGCTGTCATGAAACCGCCGTAGCTGTGTCCACCGACGCCGACACGCCGCGGATCGGTGACGCCGAGTTCGGCTGCTTTGTCGATCGCAGCTTTCGCTCCCGAAACAAGTTGATCGAGATAGGCATTGTTGAACGTCTCCGCGTCACCGACGACAGGCAGCGATGCATCGTCCAAGATCGCGTAGCCCATTAGCAAATAGAAGAGGTGCGATGCGCCCACTGGGGTGATGAATCGGTTTGGGGAGCCGGTAATTTGCGCGGCGGTGTCGGCGTCGGCGAAATCGCGCGGATAGGCCCACATCACGGTGGGCAGTTTCGTTCCTTCCTTGTAGCCGGGCGGAAGATAGAGTGTGAAGTGAAGTGGCACGCCGTCGGCGCGCTTGTAGTGCACAACCCGTTTGGCGACCTTGCGCAGTTCCGGCGCCGGATCGGTGAATGCCGTGAGCGCGGTGCGTTTCCCGTTGTCGATGAGGAAGAAATTCGGTGGCTCGGTTTGCGACTCGCTGCGAACGATCAGCCGCGTGCCGGCGGCGTTCAACGGGCTGACGACGGTTTCATACGCACTCGCGGTCGACTCGAAGACTCTCGTTTTTTCTTTCGTGGCAACGTTGAAGCGGTCGAGGAACGGGCGGTCGCCTTGCGGGGATGCACCGTCGCCGGCGAGCAGGATCGAGTCGCCATCGACACGTACGACTCGGCGTTCTCCGGCGAGCGAGCCCTGGGGGGTCCCCGGATCGCGGTATCGATCGTCGCGGTTGCGCGCCGCGATCTCTCGCAGCCTACCATCGCGTTCGATGACGTATTGGCGGACTCGTCGCGTCGCGCGGTCGTAATCGGAAACCCACACGCGGCCGTCGCTCATGAAACTGGCGCGTTGCAGGCGCTGCTCCAACTTCGCTAATTCCTGAACCGAATCGAACGGCGCTGATGATGTCACAAATCGATCGCGGTGCGGTACGCGCTCCTTCGGGTTGCCGCCGTCAAGCGCTTCCCACCAGGTCAGCGACGCCGGTTGCGCCGGCGACCAGCCGATGTCGCGTGGTCCGGTCCGCACGCCTTCGATGGGAATCCGATCGGCGAGCGGTTGACGCGCGAGGGTTTTCATCGTCGCGCCGTCGCGGGTCCAGATTTCGATGTCGACGGGAAAGCGCGCAGCGGGCAACACCCACGAAAACGGCCGCTGCACCCGTTGCGCCATCACATACTTGCCATCGGGCGAAACGGAGAGCGACGAAAAGATGCCGGGCTTGTTCAACGGCGTGATCTTGCCTGCTGTGGCGTCGACCAGCGCCGCCTGCGATGTAGCGTAATAGGCGAACAGCTCTTCGTCGAGCACCGACTTGAGCAGATCTTGGAAAGTTGGCGCCGGCGCGGCCTTGCCCAGCGTTTCCTGTATGTCGGGACCTCGGGGAACGGCCGACTCGCGTGGGGCGGCGCCGCGGTTGGCGGGGATCAACTGCAATAGCAAATGCCGGCTGTCGTCGAGCCAGTCGAGTGCGTCGCCGTAGGCGGCGTTGATCGTCACGCCAGGGAGTTCGCGCGCGCGCCCGGTGGCGGCATCGACCAGCAGCACGCCGATACGATCCTCCGAGTACGCGAGAAACGCGGCGGTTTTTCCGTCGGGGCTCCATTGCGCCGAGCCGAGTTTCGCGCCGGATGGAATCGCGATCGCGGATTTCTTGAGGGATGCGAGATCGATCAGCTGAGCGGATCGATAGGATGTCACCGTACGCGGTCCATTGTTGCGTGGATTGATGCGCTGCCCGGCAAGCCGTAACATCGGCTGTGCGAGTTCGGCGATCGGCGGGTAGCGATCCGGGCTCAACAGCAGCATGTGTGTCTTCGATGGGCTCACCGAAGCGGTTGGTGTCGCGGGAGCTTCGAGAATGTTGCGAATGGCCTCCGGTGGGCGCTTGTACGCCGATTGCGCCGCCAGCCCGGCGGCCGCGAGAACGAGCAGGATCGTCGGTTTCACGTTCTCCAGAATGACACGAGTCGTAGGGTGTTTCGGTGGCGAGTCGTAAGGGGCGCCTTAGTACGCAGTCAGTTTCATAACTAGAGCGTTCGACGGTAATTCCTAATCCTCTCCGGCTGCTAAGAACCGTACAATCGCAACAACTGATCATTTATGGAACAATTCGGGCTGGCACTCATTCTTTTCGCGTCTTTCTGGGTTGGCTGCGCCGCGGGCTTCATCGCGATGCGACTGCGGACGCTCGTTTCCTACGAAAAGGGCCGCAGCGAGTCGGCTGCCGAAATCGCGACGGCGAATGAACGGCTGGCGGCGAAGGAGTCTCAGTTCGGCGAGATGAAGCAGAAGGCGGACTTGGCCGCGACGGCCATTACACGGCTGGAGGCGGAGTTGCGGACCGAGACCGATCGGCGCACGATGGCCGAAGCGCAGCTGGCGCTCCTGCCCAAGTATGAGGCGGAAGTCGCGACGCATTCGGCGAAAATCAACGAACAGACGCAGGAGTTGACGAAGCTGCACTCTTCCGTCTCCGAGTTGACGACGCGGCTGGAAGAGTCGCGCAAAGCGGCCGCGGAAAAAGTTGTCGCCGTGCAGCAGTTGCAGGGCAAGCTGGCGGAGTCGATACAAATCGCCGGCGCGGAATCGGTGAAGGCGAGCCAGGAAGCGTTCCTTCAGTTAGCCAGCGACGCGTTCGCGAAGTTGCAGACAGTGCAGCCTTTGACAGCCGAGGGAGCGGTGCCGCAGAACGAAGTCGCGGCGGCGATTGCCGGATTGCAAGAGCGCGTGGAAGCGTTGGTGAGTGCGCAGAGTCCGGCGCCGCAGAGCGATGTTGCGAGCGCGATCGCCGGATTGCAGCGGCAGATGGAATCGTTGCGTGAGTCGAAACCGGCCGAGACGCCGGTCGATCTCGTGGCGCCGTTGCAGGCCTCGCTGGAACGCGTCGACGCGCGGATTCAAGAGTTGGAAGCCGAACGGGCCGGTGCGCTGAGCGGTTTGGCGCAACAGGTCGAATCGCTGCTGAAGGCACAGACCGCGATGACGCAGTCGCTGCGGCTGCCGTCGGCACATGGCAACTGGGGAGCGCTGCAATTACAACGCGTCGTGGAACTGAGCGGACTGGCTGAATATTGCGTGTTTGCACCCGAAACCGACGCGCCGGTGCCAGGCCTGGTCGTGCAATTGCCGGGCGAGCGCCACATCGCCGTCGACACCCGCGCGCCGCTGGCCGCGTTCCTTTCGACAACCGAAGCGCCCGAAGAAAAACGAACGGCGCACGCGGCGGCTGTCCGCGCCTATATTACCGAGTTGAGCGAGCGAGCTTACTGGGATCAATTCACCCAGAGCCCCGAATTTGTCGTCGCGTTCCTCCCGAGCGAGGCATACTTCGGCGTGGCTCTCGAACAAGATCCCTCGCTGCTCGAGTACGGCGTTGAGCATCGTGTGGTTCTCTCAACGCCGGCGACATTGATTGCCCTGCTGAAAGCTGTTGCGTGGGGATGGAAACACGAGAAAGTCTCCGTCAACGCTCGTGAGCTACGCGAGTTGGGCAAAGCGCTCTACGATCACATCCGTACGATTGGCGAACACTTCACCGAAGTGCAGCGCGGGTTGTCGCGCACGACGGCGGCGTTTAATCGGACTGTGGGATCGTTCGAAACAACGCTGTTGCCGGCTGCACGCCGGTTCCGCGAGGTGGGTTCGCCGGCGAGTCTTGAGTTCGCCGCTCCGCCGCCGGTCGATACGATGCCGCGATCGTTGCACTTGCTGGCGGAAGCCGTGCCCGCAGTTGAAGAGGAACTCGTGCCTATAGTTGAATTGGAAACCGTGCCTGCCGCCGAAGCGTGCGCCACACCCGGGGCGGCAGTCGTCGACGCATCGGCGGTCGAACCAAAACCCGTTGTGTCGGAGGTTGCTCCGGTTGCGCTGGAAGAACCGGTCGCCGCGGCCTGATTGTCCGCGGATTGTCAAAGATTTGTAAAGGCGCAAAATAGCTGAAATCCATTCGCCTCGATTCCGCGTCTTATGGGCAGGAGGCGAAAATGAAACGCACACTCTACAAATCCTTGCTGGCCCTGCTGGTTGCGGGAGCTTCTATTCTCACAACCTCCGCGGCCGTCCCCACCAACCCAACCACCGACGAGCGGCTGGTCAAGAAAGTTCGCACCGAGCTTCTCACGATGCCGTTCCTGTCAGTGTTCGATCACCTGACCTACCGCATCGACGGCGATACAGTCTACCTGCATGGGCAGGTCATCCGTCCGACGCTCAAGACCGACGCCGGCCGGCGGGTCGCCAGGATCGAAGGCATTACGAAGGTCGTCAACGAGATCGAGGTTCTGCCGCTCTCCCCGTTTGACGATCGAGTCCGGCTCGCGGTTGCGCGCGCCGTTTACGGCAACTCGGTACTGAACCGGTACGCGCTCAATCCGAATCCGTCGATCCGCATCGTCGTCAAGAACGGCAACGTCACATTGGAAGGCGTCGTGGATCGCGAAATGGATCGCAACGTCGCGAATCTGGCGGCCAACGGCGTGTTCGGAGTCTTCTCAGTGACGAACAACCTTCAGATTGAAGATTCGAAAATCTAACAGGTGCGGCTAGGCGTAGCGAGGCGCCTGTCTCTGCCAGCCCCGGTCATGTCCCCATGGCCGGGGCTCTTTTCGTTTGGGCGAATCCTGGAAAGCTACAGGCGCCGCCAACTGCGATAAAGTCTTGGTGTGAGGGTTCTTCTAGTTTCGCTTGCCGCCGTTTCGGCGATCGTGGCGGCGGATGAGTTTTCGGCGAAGATTCGCCCCATTCTGGCGGCCAATTGCGCGACTTGCCACAATCCCGCGAATCCGCGCAATCGCATCGATTTTTTGAAGACAGACTCGGTTGGCGATGTCGACACACGCCGGACGCTCTGGCGCGATGTGGCCACGCAGCTTCGGAACCGTACGATGCCGCCGGGAGAAGCGAAAATCTCCGAAGCGGATCGCTTGCTGGTTTCGAATTGGATCGAGGCGCGGCTGCGCACCACTGGCTGCACGACGGGCGACTACGCCGGCTACGTCGCGCCGCGGCGGCTGAACCGGCGCGAGTGGAAGAACACAATCCGCGATTTGTTTGGACTTGACGTTCTCGCGCCCGATCTGTTTCCCGCCGATGAAGCGGGCGGCGCGGGCTTCGATACCAACGGCGAGACGCTCTACATTCCGCCAATGATGCTCGAACGCTATATGGAGGCTGCCACCGCGGTGCTCGATCGCGTGATCGTTACGCCCTCGTTCAACCGTGTTGTTCTGTCGCACGAGATGAATCCGGCCACCGCTCCGCCAACCGGAATCAAGCCATCGCGGTTCTTGAATCCCGGCGACGAACTGTCGGCCGACGTTTCGGTCTTCGCCGATGGCAACTACTCTCTGCGCGTGTCGGTCGAACGGCCGAAGTTAACGCCCTTCTCGATGAGGGTTTTCGTCGACGGCGTCGAATCCGGCACGGTCAGCTACGCGCGTGATTCCGGTGGCGGCGCCACCGCTCGGATTGTGGGAGCGACGCTGGCGCGCGGTCCACACACGGTCAAGGTCGTCAACGGAACCGAGCGGATTGAGTTCTATAGTCTCACCGTCGATCAGCGGCCGGCCGAAGTTACGTCGGAGCGGCGTTCGCTGCACTTTCGGCTGCTCGGGCTGGAGGTGGGCCAGTCGCCGGTCGACAAACGATCGACTGCGCGGAAGCTGCTGGCGCGGTTCATGCCTCGCGCATATCGAGGCAAAGTCGAGCCCGTGGAGATCGACCGCTTCCTCTCCCTCTATGATCGTGGCGCCAATCGCGGCGAGCCGTTTGAAGAGAACGTCAAGCTTGCGTTGAAAGCCCTGCTGATCTCGCCGCGTTTTCTGTTCAAGGTTGAGGAGAACGACCCGAAGCCCGGCATGCGGCCCATTGGTCAATACGAGATGGCATCGCGGCTGTCGTACTTCCTCTGGTCGTCGATGCCGGACGATGAGTTGCTGCGGCTGGCGGGAGAAGGGAAGTTGCAGGACCCAAAAGTCCTCTCTGCGCAAGCCGAGCGCATGATCGATGATCCGCGATCGCGTGTGTTCGCCGGCGGATTCATCGGCCAATGGCTGGGCACGCAGGAGATCGGCGGACGCGCCGTTCCGTTGCTGACGGAGTTGCAGCATTTCTATACGCCGGAAGGCGCGGCGGATTTGCGCGAACAACCGGAGTTGTTCTTCCATCACATTCTCACCGCGAACAAATCGGTGTTCGATTTGCTGACGGCGAACTATACGTTCCTCACCGAGCGGTTGGTGAAATACTACCAATTCGAGGACAAGGTGAAGCTGCCTCCCGGGCCGGGATTTCATCTGGTGAACTGGCCGGACGACAAGCGCGCGGGCGTGTTGGGATTTGCGTCGGTGCTGGCGATGAGCTCGCACTACAAACAGGCCAGCCCGGTGCTGCGCGGCGCGTGGGTTCTCGAGACTCTGTTAGGAACGCCGGTTCCGCCTCCGCCGGCCGATGTGCCACCGCTCGAAGCCGCGGCGAAAGCCGCCGCGAAGAAGATGACGGTGCGGGCGATGCTGGCCAAACATCGAGAGAGCACGGCGTGCGCGGCGTGTCACAACCTGATGGACCCGATCGGGCTTGGCCTGGAGAACTTCGACTGGATGGGCCGCTGGC
>VFZQ01000210.1 GCA_016871135.1 Acidobacteriota bacterium
TGTGCAATCACATCGCCGTTCGGAAGAGTCAGTGGAGCGCGCTCGATCGAAAGGTCGTCCAGAGGAATCGGACCCGTACGTCCTCGAAACTCGCTGTTGGCCGAAACGATTTGTCGCTTAATCTGTTCGAGCAGGCCAATGGTCCACTCGGGCGCACCCTGCGCTCTGGCCGACTCCACCGCCGATGAGATGGAGGCAACCCAGTTCGAGGTGGCCCGCAATTCGAATCCGACGCTGGTCCACTGGTAAGGAATCACCATCCCGAGCAACTGGTTCGCGTAACCGACCGAGCCGCCCGGATTACGCATCACGTCGACGATCAACCCGTCGGTGTTGGCGCGGAAAAACGTGATCTCCTGGAGGAACTGCGTAAACGCAACGACCGTGGACGCCGGCGTAAAGTTTGGGATTCTGATAGAGCCGATTCGCAGTCCCTCGGCGGCGAACACACCCGAGTAGAAGACATCTTCGGCGGCGCCGCCCAGCCGCCTGGTGAATCGCGGGCCCATGCCGTTGACGAACACCGGGGGACGTGCGCCGAAGTTGAGTACGCCCCGGTCCGGAAGCCGGCAATTTTGGAGGCGGGCCATGACGCTCATATAGAACGGTTCGCTCTCACTGTTCTCCATCGCCTGGGCCGCGCTCGCGCTTGGGAAGCGCCCGATTGACGTTAAGGGAAGCCCGGCGCGCGCCCAGGGAATGCGATAGGTTTCCGTAACGCCATCGGGCCTGCGAACCACCACCGTCGAGATTTCGGGTACCGCCGGCGCCATCGGGAACACGCTTTGCGGCCGCGTTGTGATGAGATCGGCGGCCAACCGACGCGTGCTTCTGTCGTTGGCCGCGATGGCGTAGCGCGTGAACTGGTTTGCGAGCCGTTGCGCTTCCACACCGTCGATCGAGACCAACTCCGAACCAACAACCATGGGAAATTCATTGGCCGGCAGGCGGGTTCGATTGACCGAGTCGATCAGGAGTTTGCCATCGTAGAAATCGACGGAAAAATGGAGGCGGGCGATGAAATTGGAGGGCAGCGAATAGGAGGAGTGGGCGTCGTTTAAGTTCGACACGTACTCCGACATCACATCGTAGAATTCAAGATCGGTCTTGGTCGCGGCGACCTTCCCGATCCACGGGGACAGGTTCAGAAGGTCAAACGAGATGTGATCTCGCTTCCATTCGTACGGGCCGTATTGCTTGGCGTACAAGGCAGCGAGGTGATTGAAGTCGGCCAGCTTTTGTTCGGTGGTTAACTGCGCGGTCAATATCGAGGCGGACCCCAAGAGACCGGCGGCAATTCTGTAAAGATGCCTATGCATATTCCCTCTCTCGCAACGCAGTGCCGTGCGCCGCAAGAAAAGTCTAACATGCGCGTGTCTAGCCGCGGCGCAAAGCTTTCATCGGGTCAACTGACGCCGCGCGGATGGCTGGGCCGGCGACGGCCAACAGCGCCGACAGCGCCAGCACGCCGATTGCCGCGGCGATGACGCCGTAGGCCGTTTCGTCCTCGGGCAACCATTTTTGCTGTTTGGCGATGTGAGCGGCGTAGAGGGCGATCGGAATGCCGATTGCGATTCCAGCGACTGCCAGCGCCATGCCTTCGCCGACGACGCGTTTCGTAACGTCGGCCGCGGTGGCTCCGAGGGCCATGCGGATTCCGATTTCGCCCGTGCGGCGCGCGGTCATGTGCGACATCAGGCCGTAAATACCGACGGCGCACAACACCAATGCCAGCACGCCGAAGCTGCCGCAGATCCAGGCGAACATGCGCTCTCTTTGCAGAGTTCGCGAGATTTGTTGCTCCATGGTGTAGATGTCGACCAGTGGAAGGTTGCGGTCGAGGTCTCTGACGACTTGGCGCGCGGCTTCGAGGACGGCCATGGGAGGGATGGTGGTGCGGACGGTGACAGTCGCGCCGGGATTCTTTGTATCAAACGGCAAATAGGCAACCGGGCGCATCTCAGTGAGGCGGCTGTAGCGAGCTGTTTTCACGACCCCGACGATTGTGTGTATTTTCCCGGCGGTCTTCACATGCTCCCCGACTGGCGAGGAGAGCTTCAAGGCCTGTGCGAGATCTTCGCTCACGAGCGCAACCGGAGCCCCACTGAGCCACTCCGCCTCGGTGATCGTCCGGCCAGCCACGATGGGTACTCCGAGCGCTTCGATAAACGAAGACGATATGTGGTGGATTCTGGGACTTACATTAACCTTGGTTGCAATCGATTCGACATCGTCGGAGTAACCGCCACCGAGCATGGGGCGAGTCCTGGAGAGGCCGACCGCCTTCACGCTACCGACCGCGGAAAGCCGCTCGTTCAAAGTGGAATAGAACTGCTTCAGCCGATCGCCGGTGTAACCGATTTCGCCGGGGCGAAGGTCGAAGAGCAGCACGTGATCGCGCTCGAAACCGGCGTCGCGGCGGACGATCTCGTTTAATTTAGTGGTGTAGAGAATCGCAGCGGTGATTAGCAGCACGCCGAGCGAAATCTGGGTAAGAACAAGTAGCTTGGCGGGCGCCCAGCGGCGACGGCCATCGGCGCCGGAGCCGTCCTTGAGCGCGGGCGTGGTGTCAACGCGTGAGGCCCGCCACGCGGGGTAGAGACCGAAGAGCAAAACGGCGAGTAGGGTAACTAGCAACGCTCCCGCTAGCGAGCGGAAGTCGAGCTCAACGGCGAGACCGCGTGCCGGCATCACGGCTATCATCACTCCACGGATGGCATATGTAATGGCAATGCTCAACGCGCCGCCAAGGGTTGCAAGCAAAACGCTTTCAGTGAAGAGTTGACGGAATAGCCTGCGCCTGCCGCAACCGAGCGACATACGGAGTGCAATTTCTTTCTCCCGCTGCGCGCCGCGAGCCAGAAGGAGGTTGGCTATGTTCGCGCAGGCGATCAGCAGGACCATTGCGACTAGGGTGAGAAGAATCGTTAGGGGTTCGCCCATGGAGCGGCGGATGGAGCCGAGTCCCCGGTCGGCGGGCGAGAGAAAAATCCGTGGCGTCTGCTCAGGCGATTTCGGCTGAGCCGCCCACGTGGTGGCGAAGATGGTGTCGAGCGCCGCCTTGGCTTGCGCGTCGCTGACGCCGGCGGCGCGGCGGCCGATCATTTGACTCCACCACGCGAACGGGTCCGCGATCTTGCGCCGGTAAAAGCTATTCGGCTCCAGCATCTGTGGACTCTGGTGGATGGCGGAGTAGATGTCGGTTTCATCGCCATAGACAATGCCGGTAAACGACGCGGGCAGCACGCCCGCAACGGTGTAGACAACGTTGTTGGCGACCAGCGTCTGGCCAACACGGAGGGCGTGTGTTCTCGCGAAACGGCTCGTTACAACGGCGACCGGAATCGAGGCCGCTGTGTCATCCGATTCACCGATCAATCGGCCTTCGGACGGCCGTACACCGAGGACCTGGAAGAAATTGCCGGAGACGCCCCGCACCTGCGACACGAGCACCTCCCCGTTCACACTCGCCATGACTGGAACCGCACTGATATATCCAGCTACTTCGATGATTGCCTTCGCCCTCGCGCGAAATGCTTCTACCGCTACCGGACTGAAAAAGTTGGCCGTCTCGATGGCGCCATCTCGATAGCCGCTGCCACTCGAGGCTCTTATCAATCCCTCAGAACGCCCTTTCGTTTGCCAGAGAATTTCGACTAATTGTTCCGGCTGCGGCACGGCCATCTTGCGCCAAAGCACAGCGTCGGCCAACGAAAGAATCGCGGCCGTCGCACCAATGCCGAGGGCGAGCGACAGGACCGCAGCGGCGGTCACGGCCGGCGCTTTCCGCATCATCCGCCAACCGAAACGGAGGTCCTGGCCGAGATTGGCGAGCCAACTCCAGCGGCTTTCGTCGCGGCATTGATCCTTAATTAGGTCGACACCACCGAATTCCCTGCGGGCGCGACGAAGGGCTTCCTGCTTCGTGTGCCCCGCGCGCTCAAACTGCTCGGCGAGCATTTCGATGTGAACACGCACTTCGCGGTCCAGTTCGCGCTCTTCCCTGCTCCATGGCCATTGCATCGTCTTAGCCCTCCAGTACCCAGCTGACGGCGGTCGAGTAACGGCTCCACTCCTCGAGTTCTTCGGCTAGTTGCTTCTTGCCCGCCTTCGTCAACGAGTAGTATTTGGCCATGCGGCCGCCGTCGGTTTCTTTCCATTCGCTGATGACGAGGCCCTTGCGGTGCAACCGGTGGAGCGCGGGATAGAGCGATCCCTGCTGTACGTCGAGCGTTTGCCTGGATGACGCCAGAATCCGCTGCGCGATGCCGTAACCGTGCATCGGCCCGTGGGCCAGCGTCTTCAAGATCAGTAGATCGAGGGTGCCTTGCAGGAGACTTGTACTCATGATCCTACATAAGAGTACGACCGACATATGTAGAATGTCAAGGTATATTTACTTCCCAGTGTCGTGAGTATCGGGACTTGCCTTTCGGCCCCTCCACTTCGAGAAGGACGTTGGTCTTGATCGACGGCTTCGCATAGATGTGGACAGGGTTGCGTTCGTTCGACGTTTCGCCGTCACCGAAGTGCCATGTCCATTTCGTAACTTCGCCGATCGACTCATCCTTGAAGTAGACCATCCGGCGAGCGGGATCGACGAGTTGGAATGAGAACTTCGCTTCGATGCCCGGTAGGAATCTCTCTTCGAGCGGCATCAAGCGCGCGGCACAAAGCGCCGATCCATCCTTGACGCTCTGCGGATTTGACGACAGGGTGCAATTGCCGCCAGGGGCCTTCTTTTGTCCGCGGTCGAAATCGAGGATGGCCCAGGAGAGGCCGATCAACTGGTTCTCGACCAGCTTCGAAATGATGGAGCGGCTGGGGCCATCGCTCGATGCGTAGTCGAACGGCGTGATCCAGAATTCGAGCACCAGCTTGCCGTTTTCGCCGTGTTTGAATTTGTAGTCGTAGGCCGAATGGGCCCAGGGGAATTCGGCGATCCAGGGATTGGCGCCCCACACCATGCACCACTGGTGATGAATCGGCGGAGTAAAGATGTGATAGTTCTGCGCGTGTGTGCCGCCGAACCGGAAGTGGCCTTCGACCGGGTCCTTAATTTGGGGATTGGAGATGAAGGGCCCGCCGGAGAGATCGGCATCGAGTGAGATTTCGAAGATGTCGTTTTGATAGGGGCGCTCGTTGGAGTAGAGCGCGAAATCCCAGTAATCGTCGTAGGCCTCGTATAAGAAGTAGAGGCGGTCGAGGCCCTTCACCCAGCCGACTTTTACCGAGACGTCGAGATCCTTCGCGTTGATGCCTTTCGGATGGCCGCACTCGGCGCCATGTAGCTTGTCGTTGCGATAGGTGTACTGTTCGCCGACGATTTTCCAGTCGTCCGTCTTGCCGTCGATGTGCGGCATCAGCGCCGCCGGGAACTGGAAGATCTTGACTTCGCCCTTGCAAGCGTCGAGCGCGAATGCCACGGTGATGGTCAGGAGAAGGAAAACGATCTTGTGCATAAGGGCGGATCGTATCATTGCGACGACCCGCCCGTAAAGGTACCTATCGGCCTGGAATCGCTAAGCCGCCGATCTGATCGGCTCTGTCGAACAAGCCGAGCAGACGCGCCGTGCCGGTGGCAAGTTCGACTTCATAGAACACAGACGAAGCCGTGCCTCGGACGCGCGCGGCGACGTAGCCGATGCCGGTGCGCGGCGAGATGTCGAAGCCGGCAACCTCGGACATGTCGATCTGCATCATGCCGACCATGTTGAGTTTGCCGTCGTTGGGCGGAATCTGCGTGACGAGTGCCCGCAGTTCGGCATCGATGCCGTAGAGCGTTGTTGTTGTCGCGCCGGCGACTGAGTTCGTGTAGGCCGCGCCGACGATGCGATAGTTGGCCATCGTGTCCGAGTTGAGTTTCGTATCGACAGCGACGACCACGCCCGTATCGGGGTGCAGGCGCAGATTCTGCCCGGTATTGCTAACCACACGAATACGATCGACGGTGGGATTGAAGTCGAAACCGAACTCGGTTCCATCGAGCGCGGGCGTAAAGGGCACGGTGCCGACAGCCGATGCGGCGCCGGTGGCGGGATCGATGCGATAGAGACGGCTGGTGCTGCCGAGTCCGTAGAGTTGGCCGTTGGCCGGGCGGAAGTCGATGCCGAGCATCGACTCGCCGGGTTGCAGGCCTCGAATGACTCTGCTGTCATCTGTGAATCCCGGCGTGGCGGTGTCGAATCGTATCAGTATGTTCCGAGAATCCAGGGCGTATGCGGTTTCGGCGTTAGCAGACGAGCAGAACAAGAGCGCCGCCACGGCGGCGAGTGAGAGTTTCATGATGTGTATTCGTTCCTTAGCAATCACTACGAGGACGCCGCGAATTCGGATGGATGAATCACGTCGTTCTATACTGGAAGTTTCATGAGTTCGTCGGCGCGAGTCGCGCAGCTATACGCCACACCGGTTGGCAAGAAAGCGGTGATGGCAGTTTCCGGACTGGTCTTGTTCGGGTTTGTGCTGGTGCACATGCTCGGCAATTTGCAGATCTTCTTACCGCCTAAAGACGGTGTGCATGCCATCGACGCCTACGGGCAGGCGCTTCACGTCAATCAGCCTGTGCTGTTGACGGCGCGGTTGATACTGCTCCTAGCCGTGGGTCTTCATATTTTGAGCGCGGTGAAGTTAGCGTTGTTGCGAAACAACGCGCGGCCGGTGGCGTACGCACACTCGACGGCGATCGCTTCGACCTACGCATCCCGGACGATGTATTGGAGCGGGCCGATCCTGGCGGTGTTCATCGTCTACCATCTGCTGCACTTCACGACAGGCCACGCACATCCGGAGTTTCAGTTCCTGCGCGTGCATGACAACGTGGTGCGCGGTTTCTCGGTCTGGTACGTATCGGTCTTTTACATCGTCGCGATGGCGATGTTGTGTCTGCATCTTTATCACGGAGTGTGGTCGGTGTTTCAATCGCTCGGCGTGGCGCATCCGCGCTATACGCCCGTACTGAAGTTGGCGGCGAAGGCGTTCGCGGCGGTGGTCGCAGTTGGAAATATTTCAATCCCGCTGGCCGTCATGGCGGGGGTGGTGAAATGATGAACGCGCGCATTCCCACCGGTCCGATTGAGAAACGCTGGGATAACTGCAAGTTCGAGATGAAATTGGTCAATCCGGCCAACAAACGCAAGTTCAACGTGCTTGTGGTTGGCTCGGGACTGGCCGGAGGATCGGCGGCGGCGACGCTGGCCGAACTCGGCTACAACGTGAAGTGTTTCTGCTTCCAGGATTCTCCGCGCCGCGCGCACTCGATCGCCGCGCAGGGCGGAATCAACGCGGCCAAGAACTACCAGAACGACGGAGATTCGATCTATCGCTTGTTCTACGACACGGTGAAGGGCGGGGATTTCCGCGCGCGGGAGTCGAACGTCTACCGCCTGGCGCAGATCAGCGTTAACATCATCGATCAGGCCGTCGCGCAAGGCGTTCCGTTCGCGCGCGAATACGGCGGCATGCTGGCCAATCGCTCGTTCGGCGGCGCGCAGGTTTCGCGGACGTTTTATGCGCGCGGCCAGACGGGGCAGCAGTTGCTGCTCGGCGCGTATCAGGCGCTCGAACGCCAGATTCAAGCGGGCCGCGTGAAGATGTACCCACGCACGGAGATGCTCGATTTGATTGTGATCGACGGGAAGGCGCGGGGCATCATCACGCGCAATCTGGTAACCGGACAGATCGACACACACATCGCCGATGCGGTGGTGCTTGCAACGGGTGGGTACGGCAACGTCTTTTATCTATCGACGAACGCGAAGGGATCGAATGTAACGGCGAGTTGGCGGGCGTATAAACGCGGCGCTTACTTCGGGAATCCGTGTTTCACGCAGATTCACCCGACCTGCATTCCCGTTTCGGGCGACTATCAGTCGAAGCTGACGTTGATGTCGGAATCGCTGCGGAACGATGGCCGTATTTGGGTACCGAAAAAAGAAGGCGACAAACGGGCGCCGCGCGACATCCCAGAAGGCGAGCGCGACTATTATTTGGAGCGCATCTACCCGAGCTTCGGAAATCTCGTTCCGCGTGACGTCGCCAGCCGTGCAGCTAAGCGGATGTGCGATGAGGGCCGCGGCGTTGGGCCGACGGCGCTTGGCGTGTATCTCGACTTCTCGGCGGCGATTGGGCGGCTCGGTAAGCAGGCCATCTCGGAACGCTACGGCAACCTGTTTGAAATGTACGAGCGCATCACCGGCGAGAGTC
>VFZQ01000211.1 GCA_016871135.1 Acidobacteriota bacterium
CTGCAATCTCTTCCGCTGGGGCCGCTCGCGCTGGCGGCGCAGTTTTCCTCCAAAGCGCAGACGATGAAGAACCTCGGTATGCCGGGGTTGTATCGCGGACGCGTCGTGTCCGTGCGCGACGATAAATCGATTGTCAGCGGCGCTTACCAGGCCGAGCCGGTGCGCCAGATGATGCGGCGAGGCATGACGGAACTGACGGGCGCTGGGGATGTGGCCGCAGCGTGGAAACAGTTCGTCGAGCCGGGCGATATCGTCGGAATCAAGGTGAATCCGGTCGGCGCGCCGCACGTCATCTCGGCGCCCGAGGTGCTGCGCGAAATCATCAACGGATTGATTTCCGCCGGCTTGAAGCCGCAGGACATCGTAGTCTATGATCGCTATCGCGCGCAGTTTCTCAAAGCGGGCTTCGATAAATGGCTGCCGGAGAAAGTGCGATGGACGCACGCCGTGGAAGACTACGAAGACATTCAACTTGGCATCGAAGGCTATGACCGTGACCACTTCATGGAGATGTCGCTCACGCAACCGGGCCAGGATCCAACAGCACCCGAGCACCGCCGCTCCTACGCCTCGCGCTTCATCACGAAAGACGTTAACAAGCTCATCAATCTTTGCGTGTTGAAAGACCACCAATCGGCCGGCGTGACCTTAGCACTGAAGAACCTCTCGCACGGTCTGGTCAACAACGTCGCGCGCAGTCATTCCAGCTTCACACTCAACGCGTGCGGTGCGTTCATTCCCGCTGTTGTGCAGATGCCGGTAATCCGCAACAAGTCGATTCTGCACATTATGGATGGCATTAAAGGCCTCTATCATGGCGGTCCCGGCGCCCGCCCGCAGTTTGCGTGGGAGCACAAAACGATGTACTTTGCCACCGACCCGGTCGCGCTCGATCACGTTGGTTGGCGGGTGATCGACGACAAGCGGCTGTCTGTTGGCAAGAAGAAGTTAGTCGATGATACGCCCGATCAATTCAGCCGTTTCACGCATCGCCAACCGGAGCACGTAGAAATTGCCGGTGCCCTCGGACTTGGTGAGTGGAAGTGGGAGAAGATTACGCGGCGCGAAATCGTGTTGTGAAAAGTTCTCCACATGCAGCAACGCAAGAGCGTCGCAAAAGGTTTGCGAGAGCTTCATCGCGTAGCCGCGTTATCGGCGCGTGTCGTTTTCTGGGGCTCGCAAACGAATGCGGCTGACGCGCCAGGCGGCGACTGCCGCAAGTCCGGCGAAGGCTAGTATATGGGTGGATGGCTCGGGGATCTCCGCTGGTAGGTCGGCAAGCGTGTTCATGGCGCTAAATGTTACGCGGACCGACTCGGTGCTGCCCCCGCTGGGACGGTTGAGCACAATCCTTCCGCTGAGAGTCCAATTGGCCGTGGCGAAATCTCCGTTGGCAATTAGCCATTGCGAGCGATATCCAGCGGCGTCGGCCGGAAAAGTTGCCGGCCCGGAACTGGGCGTGAGGGAGGTAACCGTCATGTCCTGGAAGGCGCTACCCAACGATGGCAAGAGTGCTGGGCTCACGAAAGAGAGTCCCGTAATGGTCGCGGAGTGACCTGCACTGGTCGACCGCGCCTGTATGCGCAACGTGTTGAACGCCCGACCCTGGGGTTGGTACGGGATGCCGCCCGGTCCGTTCAACGTGGCTGCGCAGCCGCTGGGAGCTGTCAGCGGGCCGGTGCAGGCCGGTCCCCAGACTTCCGTAATCGTTGTCGGTACTCCAGCGACGAGGCGCGTTATCGACATTTGCAGCGAGTGGCCTGGAGAGTTGGTGAGCTGGAAGTCCCACATCGTGCCCGACAGACCGGCAACGTTTCCCGCATTCCCAATTGTGTTGCTACCGAGCCAGGTTGTTCCAGCCGTACCGGTGCCGCCATAGGGACTCATTGACAAATCGAAGCCGCTTGCTGAAATACGATACTTGGTCTGCCAGATCGTTGGACCCACCATGCCGGTCGGATAGGTAGGATTGGACCGGTTAAGCGTGACGCTAGGATCGTTTATATACACGCTGGCTGCGGTCAATGACAAACAGGCGCCCGCCGCAAGTGCAAAACGAAATAACATGATGGCTTACTGTTGCCATCGGCGGTCCCATCGAGAAACCCCATAGAGCGAAACACGTAGTACTACCCGAGTTCGAGGGCCATCAGCGACTTGCGATCGCGGATGATCAGACGCGAGCCCGCGAGAACGGGTGGCGTCCACGACAGGTTCGTCAACAGTCCCGCTTTCGCCAGAATCTTGAGTTTCTCCGGGCTCGGATCGATCAGCATCAAATTGCCGTCCTGATCCAGCGTGATCAACTTCTTGTCCGTGTACACGAAGGTCGCTTTGCCGATCGTTCGATCCTGCCAGTGAATCTTGCCAGTCGCAATATCGACGGCCGATAGAATTGCGACCGATCCTTTTCCGCCGCTCGAAAAATACAGTGTGCCGTCGACGCATACCGCGTTGCCGTGATGCAGTCGCAGACGATTCGCCGACCACACTTCCTCCGCCTTCGTCTTCATGCCATCGCGTGTGAGCTTGATGACCTTCGTGCCAGCGTCGTACTCCGACGAGATGAAGAGAAGGTTGCCCGGCGCCCAAACAGGAGTTGCCACGGCGATGCTGTAGCTAGCCTGAAAGGGCACACGCCATTGGATGTCACTGTTGTGCGCGTTGACCGCGAAGACGAATCCATCCATGAGCATTACGAGTTGTTCGAGTCCGTCGACGTTGATCATGATGGGCGAAGAGTAGACGTTCGGAAAATCGTTCGCAGCCCAGGCCTGTTTGCCGTCGGACTGATTCAACGCGACGAGCGATCGCCCTTTTCCGCCACACGGTACGATGACTGTGTCGCGAAACGCAATCGGACTAGCGGCGTAACCGTATGGCAGGCGCGTGCCTTTCAACTCTTGTTGCCAAAGCAGTGCGCCGTCCTTTGCCGAGCGGCAATCGATGCGCCCCGTCACGCTTGCCGCGAAGACCTTTCCATTCGCGACAAGCGGCGTAGCGTACGGCCCGTGTCCCATGTCCGGCGCCTCGGATCGAAACGGCGAACGCCCGGTCTGCTCCCACTGCGTTTTGTCGTTTCGGGCGTCGATCGCCGTCGTGACCTCCTCGCTTAGCCGGCCGTACACTGTGTAGATCACATCGCCTTCAATCGAGGGGCCGCTGTAACCGTCGCCGAGCGGACGCTTCCACAACACCTTCGGCCCGCTGGCCGGCCACTTTGATTTCAGCGGCGGACATTTCTCGACGACGAAGTTCCGATTCGGACCGCCCCATTGGGGCCATTGCCCGGAGAGCGCGGCTGATGCAGTTGTGAAGACACACGTTCGGCGAGTCATTGAAGAGTAGACGCGCATCTTCGCAAAAAGTTCCGTACCATCTGAGAATGCTCCGGTTGCTCTTTCTGCTTTGCTTTACACTCTCCGCCCAGCGGATTCCTGTCGTTTTGTCGACGGACGTCGGCAATGAAGTCGACGATCAATGGGCAATCGTCTACCTCCTGCTCCAACCGAAGTTCGACGTGAAGGGTGTGATGTCGGCGCATGCACCGAGCCTCGCGCCGCCGCAAGGCCGTGTGTCGCTCCAGATCCTCCGCGATGTCGTCGAGCATCGAATGGCGATGCATTCGCACCCGCCGCTGGTCGAAGGCGGCCACGTGCCGCTGGCCGACACGAAGACGCCGATCGCTAGCCCCGCTGTCGACTTCCTGATCGAAGTTTCGCGCGGCTACAGCGAGTCAAATCGCTTGCAAGTGCTGAACATCGGTGCGATCACCGACGTCGCTTCGGCGATCCTGAAGGACCCCACAATTACGCGCCGCATTCGCGTACTCAATATGGGCTTCAACAATTGGCAACAGGGCGGCAATGAGTTCAACATCGCCAACGATCCGCGCGCAATGCAGGTCGTCCTCGATTCCGATGTGCCGCTCGTTACCGGCACCGGCGATGTATGCCGGCGCGATCTCGCGTTATCGCTCGATCAAGCGCGCGCAATGGTCGCTGGACGCGGCCCGATCGGCGACTGGTTGTGGACGGAATTCGCCGCCTGGTACTACCGGCACGTCAAGCCGTTGCGCAAGGACGACTTTTCGAAGCCGTGGATGATCTGGGATAACATCGTCCTCGCCCACTTGCTCGGCATGACGGAAGCGGAAGAGCGATCCCGGCCGCGGCTAGGTGACGACATGATCTTCCAGCACGCGCCGGCGGGTGCGGCCCGCAAGATCACTTGGATAACACGGGTCGATTCGAAGGCGCTCTGGGCCGATTTTCTTGGGTTGCTCGACCGGTATCAGGCCACCCACGCAATCAGGCCTTTCGAGAGATAGCCGAGTATCGCACCGATCAACGCACCGGCGATAACGTCACTCAGAAAGTGCATCCCCAAGATAATCCTCGAAACGGCGATGTTTGCCGCGCAGAACGAAAGTTGAATCGTCAGTTCTGGATAGTGTCCGATCAGCGGTGTGATCACAGCGAACGCCGTCAACGTATGCCCGCTTGGGAACGAGAACTGGTCGGGCGGCAGTAGAGTCGACCATGCATGACTGGCGATGGCGCAT
This sequence comes from Acidobacteriota bacterium, assembly GCA_016871135.1. Classification (GTDB taxonomy): domain Bacteria; phylum Acidobacteriota; class Terriglobia; order Bryobacterales; family Bryobacteraceae. Next base: position 4,565 of record VFZQ01000211.1, read on the forward strand.
GGCCGTCTACGCCCGATCCATCTCTTTAACGCCAAGAACACGCAAATGCCCGACGACGCTGCGAGAAACGACGCGCCGACCGCCTGGAAGCGGCCCTCGCCTCCGAATATGCAAAGGGCCAGTCCCAGCGTGTACCACAGCCAGCCGTCGCCGCCGCGCGTTGCGCAGAGCATCCAGATCCGTACCCACTGCGGCGGCAACCAACTGTTACAGCGCCGCATCAGGCGAAAGTCTTGATTCTCAATCAGGGACCAAACCAGCGCAGGCATGCCTATTTGTAGCCCGCGGTGCGTTACAACTCTGTGCAAAGTACAAAAAACATTCGTGAATCACTTTGTTTGAGTGCGTGGCCCGCTACAATAGACTCTTGGAATCACGTCCAGACGTAGACTTCATTTTCTTTGATGCGGGTGGCGGGCACCGGGCCGCGGCGAGGGCGCTCGAAGCGGTTGCCGGGCGCGAAGGTCGCGCTTGGAACATCCGTCTCGTCGATTTGCAGGACGTGCTCGACGAACTGGACATCTTTCGCAAACTGACAGGCCTGCGCCTTGAGGACATTTATAACCGGCTGCTTGAAAACGGCTGGACACTCGGTTCGACGCAATTGCTTCCGCTGATGCACGGCGTCATTCGCCTCTATCATTCGGCGCAGGTGCGCGTGCTGGCGAAATACTGGGGCGCGCGGCCGCCAGCGATGGTCGTTTCGCTGGTGCCTAATTTTTCGCGCTCGCAATGGCAGGCGCTACAGCGCGTTGATCCGAAAATTCCGTTTGTCACCATTCTCACCGACATGGCCGACTATCCGCCTAGTTTTTGGATTGAGCGGCAGAAGCAAACCTTCATTTGTGGTACCGATCGAGCCGTTGAACAGGCGCGTCAAATCAGCCCGGAGTCGACCGCCCATCGAGTATCCGGAATGATTCTAAACCCCAAGTTCTACGACGTCGCGCCGGTCGATCGCGCCGCCGAACGCCGTGCGCTTGGCCTCGATCCTACGAAGCCTACAGGCCTTGTATTATTCGGCGGCATGGGCTCGGACAAGATGGAGAGCATTTTGAAACGCATCGACGAATCCTCGCTCGACGTTCAACTCGTACTCATTTGCGGCAAAAACGAAAAGCTTCGAAAACGCTTAGAGGCGCGAACGACGCGGATCTTGAAATTTGTGGAAGGATTCACCAAAGACATCCCGCGCTACATGCAACTCGCCGACTTCTTCATCGGCAAGCCCGGCCCAGGTTCGATCAGTGAAGCGATCCAGATGGGCCTGCCCGTCATTGTGGAAAAGAACTCGTGGACATTGCCGCAGGAGCGCTTCAACGCCGATTGGGTCACCGAGAATAGCGTCGGCGAATCGCTGGCATCGTTTCGCGAGATTGTACCGGCGCTGGAAAGACTGCTACATCCCGCACGGCTCGCCGAGTGCCAAGCGAACGCGGCGGTGATACGTAACGACGCAGTCTTCGAGATCACTGCGATTCTCGATACAATCCTCGAATGCGCTTCGCGGCCTGCTTCCTCCTAACCGTTTCCCTCTCCGGTCAAACCGAATACACGCCTTGGATCACCAGCGTCGCCAAGGCACAACTGGCCACACGCAAGGCCGGTATTCAGAGAATTCGCACGCGCGCCGAAGCGGAGGAACATCAGCAACGCACGCGTGCGAAGATCCTCGACGTGTTTGGCGGTTTGCCCGCCGATCGTGGGCCACTGAATGCCCGCATCACCGGCGTGCTAGACGCGGGCGCATACAAGATCGAAAAAGTGATGTTCGAGAGCCTGCCCAAGTATTGGGTCACGGGAAATTTGTATGTGCCGAAGTCGCCGGGCAAACACCCCGCGGTACTCTACGCAATTGGTCACTGGAACGAAGGCAAGCCGGCCGCGCAGCGGATGGCCGCGAACCTCGCCATGCAGGGCTTCGTGGTACTGGCGTTTGATCCCATGGGCCAGGGCGAGCGATTTCAGGGCTACTGGACCAAGGCCGGTGTGTCGCTGCTCCCACCAGGCGTCCCGCAGCATTGGACCGCGGGTACGGCCGCGTTTCTGATCAATCAGACACTATCGTCGTATTTCGTTTGGGACGGAATTCGCTCGATCGACTACCTCCTCACTCGTCCGGAGGTCGACGGCGAACGCATCGGCTGCACCGGCTGCTCGGGCGGCGGCACGCAGGCGACCTATATTTCGGCGCTCGATCCAAGAGTGAAAGTAGCCGCGCCGCTTTGCTACATGCAATCGTTCGATGTTCTCTTCGACGGACCCATTGGCGACTCCGAACAAAGCCCTCCAGGCTTTATTGGCGCGGGCCTCGATCAAACCGACTACGTAGAGTCGTTTGCGCCAAAGCCTTGGTTCATCGGTTCGACCAAGGAAGACTTCTTCTCTCCCGCGGGTGCAAAGCCGCTCTATGAAGAGGCTCGGAACTTCTACGAAATCTTCGGCGCACAGGATCGCATCAAGTGGGTCGTCGGACCTGGCGGCCACGGTACGCCGATCGAGATTCGTGAGGGCGTTTATGAGTGGTTTAACCGATGGCTGAATAACGGTTCGGATTGGAAAGAGCGGCCCGTCAAGATGTTTGCCAACGAAGACTTGCATGTCACCGCAACCGGGCAACTCGCCGGTGAGTCTCGCGATCTTATTGACATCTTGAGGGAACAACGCGCCGCGCGTCCCGTCACGGGTACGATCGACGAATACGTCAAGCGTCTCGCCGTAGTCGGGCCACACTCGGCCGCGCCGGCAACCGTTAGCGAGGAAACGAAAGACGGCCTGCAGGTTCGCAAAGTAATGCTCGAAACAGAACCGGGCGTGAACGTTTCAGGCTGGATCGTAAAGCCCGTGGGCCGTTCCAATCTTCCCGGCGTCGTACACTTTGAAACCACGGCCAAGCTCTCCGCGCGCGCCGTCGAAATCGCAAAAGCCGGCGCCGAAGTGTTCGCCGTAATGCCTCGGGCGTTTCCCGCGCCTGCGCAATTCATTGAGCACGGCGATTGGCAAGCCGCCACGCGAGCTTGGTTAACCGGCCGCAACCTGGCGGCGATGCGCGCTGTCGATCTAGCCGCGGCCGCGCGTGCGATCGGCGCGACGCGCGGCGTGGCCGATGGCCCGCACGCCGTCGCATTGCTGCTCGCCTCACGCCTCGAACCGAAACTAAACAAACTTTGGCTTGAACGCGCGCCGTACAGCTTTGAACCAGTCTATTCCGCGCCGCGTCACATCGGCCTGCACGACGCCGTCATGCCCGGGTTCTACACGAGGTGGGACATCGCCGATCTAGCCGAGGGCCGCGACGCCGTCTGGATGCAGCCGAACGATTGGAACCGCAACATCGTCAAGCTAAGCGGACCGCGCTTTCGGTACCGTGTGTTCGACGAACTGAACGAAAACATGGTGATCTGGCTTTTTGGCCAATAGATCGTGCTGCGCTTTCTACTATTCATCGCCTCCATCGCCCATGCCGCCGAGATCAAAGGCCGCGTCGTCGATGCCGCTACCAACGAACCCATCGCACGCGCGCTCGTCCGGGCCGGTGGCGACACTATCACCACGGCTGACGGCCGCTTTGCCTTCGATGCCACAGCGAGCGAACTACAAGTCTCTTGTGTCGGTTATCG
>VFZQ01000212.1 GCA_016871135.1 Acidobacteriota bacterium
AGAAAATCCCTACGGTAAGAACTAAATAGCGGAGTCTCCGGTTCTGGTGTCTGCGCAGGAGCAGCAAAGCGAAACCGGTGGTTAGTATGTTGGCCAGTATGGTAGACGCAGCAAGCCACCCCACGTGGGATAACCCTCCGTAAATCTACTATCGGCATCCACACTCATAGTCCTTAGGGAGAAAATGGCCTTACAGCCGCGGTCAGTATCTTTCCCTAGCTTCACAACAAAAATTGCGCTTCCTCTGCCGAACTGATACTCTGTGAATCGTCCCTAACCCGGGCATTTTGATTTATTTGGAGGAACTTCCCGAATGCTCTTGCATTCCCTGTCGCGGATTCCCGCTTTCCCATCCATCGCCGCCGGCTTCACCAAACAGCCGTTGTTGCGCGTGTTGATCCTGTGTTTACTCGTGAGCCTTGCAGGCGGATGCCTGCTCGCGCAACAACCGGCGCCGCACGGCGGCGAAGCGAATCTGGTGTTGCCGGATCTTGATCAGGCCAGGTTTATGGATGACGTCGGCGGACGAACATTGCTCATGGGGGGCCTTCTGGTCGGCGGCCTCGGCTTGTTGTTTGGACTGATGATGTTCAACCATCTCCGCAATTTGCCGGTTCACGAATCGATGCTAGAGATCTCGGAGCTCATTTACGAGACCTGCAAGACCTATCTTCTGACTCAGGGCAAGTTCCTCCTCATTCTCGAAGCCTTCATCGGCGTCATCATGATCTTCTACTTCGGCGTGCTGCAACATTTTGAAGCCGTCAAGGTCGTGATCATCCTGATCTTCAGCCTGATTGGCATCGGCGGCAGCTATCTGGTCGCCTGGTTCGGCATCCGCGTCAACACCTTCGCCAACTCGCGCGCCGCATTCGCCGCGCTGCGCGGCAAGCCGTTCCCCTGTTATGCCATCCCGCTGCAAGCCGGCATGTCGATCGGCATGTTGCTGATCTCGGTCGAACTGCTGCTGATGCTCTTCATTCTGCTCTTTGTCCCTGGCGATTACGCCGGGCCCTGTTTCATCGGATTCGCCATCGGCGAGTCGCTCGGCGCCGCTGCTCTTCGCGTCGCCGGCGGCATCTTCACCAAGATCGCCGACATCGGCGCCGATCTGATGAAGATCGTGTTCAAGATCAAGGAAGACGACGCCCGCAACCCGGGCGTCATCGCCGACTGTACCGGTGACAACGCCGGCGATTCGGTTGGCCCTTCCGCCGATGGCTTTGAGACTTACGGCGTGACCGGCGTCGCGCTGATCAGCTTCATTCTGCTCGCCGTCAAGGACCCCATGGTCAAGGTGCAGTTGCTCGTCTGGATCTTCACCATGCGCGTAATGATGGTCGTGGCCAGCGCCGTCAGCTATTTCATCAACGAAGCGATGGCGAAATCGAAATACGCCAACGCCGACAAGATGAACTTCGAAGCGCCGCTCACCGTGCTCGTGTGGCTGACCTCGATTGTCAGCGTCGCGCTCACCTACGTCGTCTCCTATGTGCTGATTCCGAATATCGGCGGCGATCCGACGCTATGGTGGAAGCTCTCGACGATCATCACCTGCGGTACGCTTGCCGGTGCGATCATCCCTGAACTGGTGAAGGTCTTCACCTCGACGGAAAGTTCGCACGTCAAGGAAGTCGTGACGTCGTCGCGGGAAGGCGGCGCGTCGCTGAACATTCTCTCCGGCCTCGTTGCCGGCAACTTCAGCGCGTTCTGGCTCGGCATGGCGATGCTGCTGCTGATGGGTACGGGCTACTACGTCTCCGACATGGGCGTCGGCGCGTTGATGATGGCTCCGGCCGTGTTCGCTTTCGGTCTGGTGGCTTTCGGATTCCTCGGCATGGGCCCGGTGACGATCGCCGTCGACAGCTACGGCCCGGTGACCGACAATGCGCAGTCGGTATTCGAGCTCTCGACCATCGAGTCGATTCCCAACGTGGAAAAGGACATCCAGTCCAAGTTCGGATTTACGCCCAGCTTCGAAAAAGCGAAGCACTATCTCGAAGAGAACGACGGCGCCGGCAACACCTTCAAGGCAACCGCCAAACCGGTGCTGATCGGAACCGCTGTTGTTGGCGCGGCGACTATGATCTTCTCGATTATTGTGAGTTTAACCAATGGCCTTAAGCCGGAACTGCTCTCCAACCTGTCGATCCTCCATCCGCCGTTTCTGCTCGGTCTGATCACCGGCGGCGCCGTGATCTACTGGTTCACGGGCGCGTCGATCCAAGCCGTGACGACGGGCGCCTACCGCGCCGTCGAATTTATCAAGGCCAACATCAAGCTTGAAGACTCGGAAAAAGCCTCGATCGAAGACTCGAAGAAGGTTGTGCAGATCTGTACCGAGTACGCGCAAAAGGGCATGTTCAACATCTTCTTGACCGTATTCTTCGCAACGCTTGCGTTCGCGTTCTACGAGCCGTATTTCTTCATCGGGTATTTGATCTCGATCGCGCTGTTCGGCTTGTACCAGGCCATCTTCATGGCCAACGCCGGCGGCGCATGGGACAACGCCAAGAAGATCGTCGAAGTCGAACTGAAGGCGAAGGGAACGCCGCTGCACGATGCCACTGTCGTTGGCGACACTGTCGGCGATCCGTTCAAAGACACCAGTTCGGTGGCGCTCAACCCGATTATCAAGTTCACGACGCTGTTCGGACTGCTGGCCGTCGAGTTGGCCGTTTCGGTATCGGCGTCACAGGGAAGCGGACTGACAACCGGTCTCGCCGCGGGCTGCCTTGCCGTGGCGCTGTACTTTGTCTATCGCAGCTTTTATGGCATGCGGATTGAGAAGTAGCCCGCTGCTGCGTTATGATGACAAAACCCTCGACAGACTTGTTGCGCGGGCCTAGTCCCAACTCGTAACCGGGATTACCCAATCAACGGGATCGCGATTCCGGCTCGAGTGCGAGATGCTGGAGAGGACTGGCGGTGTCCTGCCGTCCGTTACCCTTAAGGAGATTACACAATGAAGAAATTCATCGCGCTGATGGTTCTCGGCGCTTTCACCACCCTGACCTTCGCGGCCGTCACCACCACCGACGACGCCAAGAAGGAAGGCGAACAGAAGAAGAAGGGCAAGGGCAAGAAGAAGAAGGATAGCTAACTCTTCTGCTTCGATCCTGAATCGAATCTTCAAAGCGGGACGGAAAGCCACTGGCGCTCCGTCCCGCTTTTGCTTTTACAATAGAGAACTGGTGCCGATTGTCATAACAGCCGCGGACGTGCCGCTCAACGGAGTGATCGAGGTCCCGCGCGGCACGATTATCACGCCCTCCGCCCGCGAGTTAGCGCGCGATCGCGGCGTGCCGATTGTCGAAGTCGATCCGGTGGCTTTTCAGCCCGCGCGGGAACCCCACCGCACCGTCGCCATCGGTTCCGATCACGGCGGCTTTCGCATGAAAGAAGCGCTGAAGCCGGTACTTTCGAGCATGGGTTATCACGTCGATGACATTGGCGCATTCGACGAGCGCTCGGTCGACTACCCCGACATCGCCGAAAAGGTATCGCTCGCCGTGAAAGGCGGCGCGGCCTTCGCGGGCGTTATCGTCGACGGCGCGGGCATTGGCTCCGCCATGGCCGCCAACAAGATCCCCGGCATTCGCGCGGCGCTTTGTTACGATCGCGCCTCGGCCCGCAATTCGTGCGAACACAACCACGCCAACGTCCTCACCCTCGGTGGACGCATGCTGACGCAGTCACAAGCCGAGGAGGTGCTTCGGACCTGGTTCGCTACGCCGTGGGGCGGCGGACGGCATCAAGGGCGCATCGACAAGATCACCGCGCTGGAAGGCAAACACAAATCATGACCGACGCCGAACTCGACCTGCTCGTCGCGCAAATCGGCGAGGAGTTTATTGCACGCCTCGGCAAACCGGCCGCACCAGCGCCCGCTCCCGCCGGTGGCGGTTACGATGCGCCCGCGGCGGCGGTAGTGTCGACCGGCCCAGGCGATGCGAAACTCGCGGCGATGATCGATCACACGCTGCTGCGCGCCGATGCCTCGCGAGAGGAGATCCTGCAGGTGTGCGCGGAAGCGCGCACGCACGGCTTCGCGAGCGTGTGTGTGAACTCTTCCTGGGTCGCGCTGGTGACGCGGGAGTTGCGTGGTACAGCGGTGAAGACCTGCACGGTTGTCGGCTTTCCGCTCGGGGCGATGTCGACGGCGGGCAAAGTCTTCGAAACGGAAGAAGCGATTCGTTGCGGCGCTACCGAAGTCGACATGGTGCTCGCTGTCGGACTGCTGCGTGCGGGCGAAGAGCGCGAGGTCGAAAAAGATATTCGCGCCGTGGCCGAGGCGTGCCATCGCAACGGCGCGATCTTGAAAGTCATCTTCGAAACGGCGGTGTTGAACGATGCCCAGAAGGTGACCGCGTGCAAGCTCTCGGTCGCCGCCGGCGCGGACTTCGTGAAAACTTCGACGGGCTTTTCCAAGGGCGGCGCGACGGCCAAGGACATAGCGCTCATGCGCTTCAATGTTGGACCGGCGATTGGCGTTAAGGCGTCGGGCGGCATCCGGTCATTGGCCGATGCGCGAGCGATGATCGCTGCCGGCGCCAGCCGCATCGGCGCTTCGGCCTCGGTCCGCATCGTGCAGGAATCGGCGGGGTCGAAATGACAACACCCCGAAGATCGCGCAGCCGGTTTCGCAACCGCGCCGAGCTACTCGACTATCTCCTTGAAGTGTCCGCGGCGACATCGGAGACGCTCGATTGGGAACGCCTGCTCGCCAACATCGCGCGCACGATTACTCGCGTCATCCCAGCGCAGTTGTTCGCGATTCTTCTTTATTCCGAGCGCCGCCAGGGGCTCCGCATCCGTTACTCGATGGGGCATCGCCGCGAGATCGTCGACCGGCTGTTGATCCCGCTCGGCGAGGGCGTCACCGGGCGCGCCGCCATGACGCGCGAGCCGTTACTGATTCGCGACGTGCGCAAGGAGCCGGGCTATTTGAACGCGCTCGACGCCGTCCGCTGCGAGATGGCGATTCCGATGATTGCCCGCGACAAACTCGTTGGCGTCATCGATTTTCAATCGACGACCGTGGGCGACTACACGCCGGACGACGTGGCGCTGATGCGTTTGATCGCCGCGCGTATCGCCAGCGCCATCGACAACGCGCGCCTCCACCGCCGCGTCGACGGGCAACATCGGACGCTGCGGACGCTGACCAACATCTCGCAAGGCTTCAGTTCCATTCTCGACGTCGATGAACTACTGCGCACCGTCGCCGAGAGCGTGCGGACGCTGATGAATTACGACTCATTCGCGATCTATCTGCTCGACGAACAGAATCAGGTGTTGCGCAACCGGTTCACGCACCGAGCCGATGGCGGCAAAGGATTGGAGGAGATTCCCGTCAGCGTCGGCGTCACGGGATCGGCCGCGCGCACGCGCAAGCCGATGCGCGTCGAGGACACGCTTGCCGATCCGCGCTACATTGAGTCGCATCCGAACATCCGCAGCGAGGTCGCCGTGCCGCTGATGCTGCGCGATCGGGTGGTCGGCGTCATGGACCTGGAAAGCAGCCGGCTCAATCATTATTCGATCGACCACATGCGCTCGCTCTCGTTGCTCGCCCCGCAGATCGCCAGCGCGATTGAAAACGCGCGGTTGTACGAAGAGATCGCGGAGCGCGAAAGCCGTATGGATCGCGACCTGCAAGCCGCGCGGAAATTGCAGTCGCTGCTGCTGCCGAACGAAACGCCAAATCTGGAAGGGTTGGACATCGCCGTCGGCTTGCAGCCCGCGCGCGAGATCTCGGGCGATCTGTTCGACTTCTTCGAGTACGACAACGGACAAGCGGCCATTGTTTTCGGCGATTCGTCGGGCAAGGGCGCGGCCGCGGCGCTTTACGCGGCGCTGGTCGGCGGACTGTTGCGCTCGCTCGGGCGCAGGCCGCGGCCGCCGTCGCAATTAATGCGCGCGCTGAACAATGCGTTGACCGAACGCAAGGCCGAAGCGCAGTACGTCACGCTGCTCGCTATGTTCTGGGACGCGCGCACGCGGAAGCTGACCATGGCCAACGCCGGCGGTCTGCCGCCGATCATCTGCCGCGGCGATCAACTGCTGAACCTCGACGCCGAAGGCGTGCCCGTGGGGTTGTTGGAAAAGCGCGAGTACGACGAGATCTCGGCGCAGCTGGAGCCCGGCGATGTGATCGTGCTGACCTCGGACGGTGTTGTGGACGCATTGAGCGAAGACGGCGAAGAGTACGGCTACGACCGGTTGGCGCGATCGCTGCGCGCCTGTTGCAATCTTCCGGTTGGCGAAATCGCCGCCGCGATCCATCGGGATGTCGAAACCTTCCGAGGCAACGCCGCGCAGTTTGACGACCAGACGATTTTGATCTTACGAGTGACCGAATGATCCCCTCCCCCTTTGAGTACCGCGACCGTTCCCTGTTTGTGGAAGGCGTCGAACTCGAAACGATCGCGCGCGCCGCGGGCACGCCGCTCTACGTGTATTCGGCCAACGATATACGGGAGCGCTACCGGCGCTATGACCGCGCCTTCGGCGACACGCCGCATCTGGTCTGTTACGCCGTGAAGGCGAATTCGAATCTTTCGATCCTGCGCATGCTCGCCTCCGAAGGCGCGGGCTTCGATATCGTCTCCGGCGGCGAACTGTTTCGCGTTTTGAAGGCCGGCGGCGATCCGGCGCGTGTCGTCTTCTCGGGCGTCGGCAAGTCGCGAGAAGAAGTGGAATACGCGATCGAGTCGGGTATTCACAGCTTTAACTGCGAGTCGGAATCCGAACTCGTCCTGATCGACTCGATCGCTTCGCGATTCGGCGTGAAGGCGCGCGTGGCGCTGCGCGTGAATCCCCACGTCGACGCGCAGACGCACCCATACATCTCCACCGGACTGCGCGATCACAAGTTTGGCATCGACATCGCCGCGGCCGAAGAAGTCTACGCGCGCGCGGCGGCGATGTCGAGTCTGCGGCCCGACGGCGTGAGCTGTCACATCGGATCACAGCTGCTCGACACCGCGCCGCTGATCGAAGCGTTCGATGCGGTGCTGGCGTTGGTCGACCGCCTTCGCGCGCGCGACATTGCGATTACGCATCTGGACTTAGGCGGCGGGCTCGGCGTGCCATACAAACCGGAGCAACAAGAGCCGGACGTGACCTCGCATATTCAGTCGATGTGTGCGCGCTGCCAGGACCGCTCGCTAACGCTGATGACCGAACCCGGACGATCGATCGTCGGACCGGCCGGCGCGCTGGTCACGCGCGTGTTGTACCGCAAGCCGACCGCGTCGAAGGAGTTCGTCGTTGTCGACGCGGCGATGAACGATTTGATCCGCCCCGCGCTCTATCAGGCCCATCACGAGATAGTGCCGTTGCGCCAATCGGCCGCGCCCGCGATCGTCGCCGATGTTGTCGGACCGGTCTGCGAAACGGGTGACTTCTTCGCGCGCGACCGCGAGATGGCGAATGTTCTGCCGGGCGATTTCGTGGCGCTGATGACAGCGGGCGCATATGGGTTTGTCTTGTCCTCGAACTACAACACGCGGCCGCGCGCTGCGGAAGTGTTAGTCGACGGCGCCGAGTGGCGCGTCGCCCGAAAGCGGGAGAAGTTCGCGGACTTGATTGCCGGCGAGTAGGATTCGAAACGGGAGGCGTCATCGAAAGACTTGCGGTAGTGACCGGGGCGTCGGCGGGAATCGGCGCCGAGTTCGCGCGGCAGTTGAAAGCGCGTGGGTACTCGCTTGTGCTAATCGCGCGGCGTGAGGACCGTCTGCGCGCGCTGGCAGCGGAACTCGGAGGCGCGGAGATCGTCGCAGCCGATCTTGCGAATGACTCCGATTGCGCCCGCTGCGTCGAACTGATCGAACAGCGCCGGCCTTCGATGCTCGTCAACAATGCTGGGTTCGGAACGCGCGGGCTGTTTCACGAGACCGATTTTTCGAAGCAGATCGAGATGCACCAGTTGCACGTGATGGCCGCTACGCGGCTGACGCGCGCGGCGCTTGAGGGCATGGTGGAGGCAAACGCCGGGGCGATCATCAACGTCGCGTCGGTGGCGGGCTTTTCGCGATCGGCGGGCAACGTGAGCTACTGTGCGACCAAGGCGTGGATGGTCGCGTTCACCGAGGGCCTGAACCTGGAAATGCGAGCCGTCGCGCCGAATGTCGTCGTGCAGGC
>VFZQ01000213.1 GCA_016871135.1 Acidobacteriota bacterium
TCACCAGCGCGAGCCCGAAAAAATGCTCCCAGACGTAGTTGATGGCGGCTCTTGAAAACAGCGGATCGGCGACGATCTCGCGCGCCAGCGCCGGCCGGTAGTCGGCCACCGACGACGGCTTGTTGGTGGTGAACAGGTACGCCGGTGCGACGGTTGTCGTGGGCGTCGCGCCTTGCCGCGCCGGCCGGTTGCCCGTGGTCGTGTTGAGCGTGTAGTCGCGCACGAGCCGCGGATCGGTGAGAATCGACCAGTAGTACGGGACGAAACTGTTTGGATTGATCGATGTGCGAGTCATGTTCGTTCGCGAAAAGTAACTCGCCATCCCCCATGCTTGTTGACGTGTTGTCGAAGTGCCCCACAAACTCAAGGTGTTCAAATGTCCGCGGCCGTTGTGGCAAAGCAGGCAGCTCAGGTGACCGAGTCCAAGAAATGTCTTCGCCACATCCGCCGCCTGCTGGTCGTAGGTATCCTGTATCACGACCATCGCCTGAAACGATCCCGGCAAGAAGTTCAGTTCGCCACTCTCATAACTATTCGAGCCCGTGGCCGTAATCAGTTCGGTCGCCATTTGGCTGTAGGGCTTGCCGCTCCGCAGCGCCGCGGCCAGCCACGTTTGAAACGCCGACACGCCATCGCCGTCGCGGCGAATCTGCGTGTTGACCGAGTTCATCCGGAACAGGTCGCCGTAGAACATGGTCCATTTATCGACCCACTCGGGCTTGGCCAGCAACTCGTCAATCAGAGCCTCGCGTTTGTTGGCGCGCGCGTCGGCCAAAAACGCCGTCACCCGTTCCGGCGTCGGAATCCGCCCCGTCAAGTCGAGCGTCACACGCCGGATGAACTCGTAATCGGTCGTCCGCGGCGCCGGCGTCACGCCCCTCGCCTGGAGCGTCCCGTAAATGTGCCGGTCGATCGTCCCCAGCTCATCCAATTGCAACTGTGAATTGGTCCTGCTTCCACCGGGTACAAAATTCTGCATCTCCCCCATGCGCGACAACACACGCGCCGTGGCCTCCGAGAAGCGGCCAGGCTTGCTCCGGAACTGCCCGGCTTCAATGATCCGGTCATGCTGCGGGCCGAAGAACATGCACTCTGATGGTTCCTGCGCCCACGCCAGTGCGGCAGCGGCCGCCAGCAACGGTACTTTTGTACTCATTTTGAAATTCCTTTATAATTACTCTCGCCTACCGAAACACGAAAGCCGATGTAGAGTTTCAGAGAGTGGTTTACTTTTGCCACTTTTTCCGAGCTAACGATCATGCGAACAATTCTCTCACTTCTCCTATCGGCCGGATGGCTGTTTAGCCAGAGCCTGACCAACACGTCTTTGAACGGCGCGTACTTCTTCCGGCACGTCTTAATAATCGGAAACACCGCCGGCGCCGTATCAGAGATGCGTACCGCCTACGGAACGATCACCTTCAACGGCGCGGGCAGCTACACGCTGACTGGATCGCAGATCATCGGAAGCGGCGCGCCCGCGGCGTTCACCGCCAACGGTGCATACTCGGTGCGCGGAACCGGCTACGTCACAATCGCCAATCCGCAGCGGAGCGGCGTCGAAATCTATGCAGGACTCGGCCAGGGCGCGGTTGTCGGTTCGACCACCGAAGGCGCTGGTGGCGTCTACGATCTCTTTGTCGGCATCCAAGCACCATCCGGTGGTCAAAGCAACGCTTCGCTGAATGGAGCTTACCTGGTTTCGGCACTCGAGTTTCCGGGCGGGAACGCATCGCAAATGCGCAACGCGTGGTTCCGCATGGCGCCCAATGGCGTCGGCGCGGCGGGCAATCTCACGGTGTCCGGTAAAGCCGCCAATGCCGCCGATCGCGTCAATACTTCGACCGTTACCTCGGCGACCTACACCATCGCCACCGATGGAACCGGCACTCTGACCCTACCCGGCTCAGGCCTGCTGAACGGCACGCGCGCCATCTCGGTCTCAAGTGACGGCAACCTGGCGCTCCTCGGATTAACCTCCGCCGGCGGTCACGGCCTCATGGTCGCCGCAAAGGCGTTCGCCGGTACAGCCAACGCCGCGTCGTTTAACAATCGCTTCTTCCGGGCCGGCCTGCGGTATGAAGCCGCCCGCTCCGGCGCCTACGCCGGAGCGTCGAATGCGACGGGCAACGGCAAACTGGTCTCCAGCCTCCGCGTGCGTCAGGCCGAAGGCGTCCTCGATCTCACCGGCGCCAACGCCTACACGATCTCCGCCGACTCCAGCGGAACGCTCGAACTAGGCCGGCTCGCGCTCGGTTTCGGCAGCGCTTCATTCCACTCCAACGGCGTTTCGACGACCGATTCCAATAACTACGAACTCAGCTTCGGCGTCCGCGCTGCCGCGCCCACCGGCACGGGCATCTTCGTCAGCCCGCAGGCCGTACTGAACGCCGCAAGCTTTGCCCCGGTCGGCGCGCCGCTGTCGCCCGGCGGGTTCTTCACACTATTCGGCACGGGCCTGGCCGCTTCGACTACCGTCGCCGACCGCCTTCCCTTCCCGACCACGCTCGGCGGCGTACAGGTGCTCGTCAACAACGCCCCCGCTCCGCTCTACTTCACCGCGCCCGCGCAGATCAGTGCGCTGGTTCCCTTCGCGGCGACTGGATCGACCGCGAGCATCGTCGTCGTCAACGGCGCGCAGCGATCGGCGCCGGTCGAAATCCCCCTCGCCCGCACCTCGCCCGGCATCTTCACGATCCCGCCCGCCGGTACAGGCCCCGGCGCGTTGTTGCACGCCGATTTCACCCTCGTCTCGGCGGCCTCCCCGGCTAAACGCGGTGAGACCGTCCTGCTCTTCTTGACAGGCCTCGGCGCGGTAACGCCGCCATCGGCCGACGGCGCCGCGGCTTCGTCCACGCAGCTATCCACCGTCAACGCGGACGTCAAAGTCTACGTCGGCGGCCGCCAAGCCGCGATCGTATTCAAAGGCCTCGCGCCCGGACTAGCCGGCCTCTATCAGATCAACTTCACCATTCCCGCGTCGTCCCCCACCGGTTCCGCGCTGCCACTGGCCATCGAAACGCCCGAGGCCTTTCATGACATGGCCGACATCGCCGTGTCCAACTAGTCCGGCTATCTCACAGTCTTCGTCGCGAGCCGCGCTCTACTCCTGCGTGCCGTCGATCTTCTGCGCCGAAAGCAGGTTCATCAGCAAGCCGACCTTCAACGTCGCCAGCGCGCCCAGCGCCGAACTCACCCGCCGCATCAATCCGCCGCCGTGGTGTTTGCCGAGGAAGGTCGCCGCGCCCTGTTCAAAATCCGCGCCGAGGAGCGAATCGCTCAGAGCCGGGGACGCATCGGATTCGTGAAACACGCCCGTCGCGTCCTGCAGCAAAACGATCTTGCGTCCGGCGCGTTTCACCTGCACCGCAACTTCGGCGTCGCTCCACAATTCACCGTATCGCTCATCGAGGAAGTTCATGCCCTTTAGGAACGCCTTGCGGATGAGCAGCGCGAACATGCCGGGAAACTCGACGTTGGCGGTATCGGCGGAAGCGGCAAAAAAGGCGGGACGCAGATCGGAAGGCGAGGGCAGTTTACGGAGGACCTTCGCGCCGGCGCCATCGGGCGTCGTCAGCGACGCACAGGCCGCGGCCGCATCGCTCTCTTCGCTAACCGCGGCGGCCAGCGTTTCCACGGCTTTCGCCGAGAGCTCCACACGCGGATCGAGAAACAGGATGGAATCGGCCAGCGTCGACCGCAACGCGATGTTGGCGGCTTTGGTGTAGCCGAAATTCTTCGGCAGCCGCAGGTAGGTGATCGATTCGAAGTCGTCCTGAATGACGTTCGAACCATCGGTCGAAGCGTTGTCGACGACAATGATCTCGGTCTTATCGGCGATGGCCGACTTCGTCAGAGCTTCGAGACACCGCCGCAGCGCGCGCGCCTGATTGCGCGTGACAATGACAATCGACACCCGCGGCGGATCCGCCATGGGTTGCGGAACGAGATTCGATTCGGAGCCGGTGGGAGTCATGAACTAAGAAGGGCGCGGATCTCGAAGAGTCGATCCGCGCCCTGGTGCTGCGGGGGTAAAACGTTTACGACTTGGGCTGATCGCCGGCCTCGCCGCCTTCTTGCTGGGCTTTGAGCCGCTCTTCCCGGCGCTTGGCGCGGTCGGCCGCGCGGCGCACGAGTTCGGAACCGACCAGCTCGAGCATGGCGGTTTCGGCGCCATCGCCCTTGCGGACGCCGACGCGAACGATGCGGGTGTAGCCGCCGTTGCGCGCCGTGAACCGGGGACCGATCTTATCGAACAGCTTTTGCACGCTGGCCGGGGTCATCAGGTAGGATGCCGCCTGACGCCGCCGGTGCAGCTGGTCGGCCGGCGTGCCTTCGCGCTTGGCGAGCGTAATAATCCGCTCGACAATCGGCTTGGCGGCCTTGGCTTTCGGAACAGTCGTGACGACGCGTTCTTCGAGAATGACGCTCGTGACGAGATTGCGCAGCAGAGCGCGCCGGGCGCTCAGATCGCGCTTGAGTTTGAAACCGCTTACGTTATGCCTCATGGTGGCGTACTTTCGTGAAAAATTTTATTCGTCGTCGCCGCCGGCGCTCAACGTGGTCGAGCTGGCGGGACCGGGGATGAGACGGCCTTGCGAGTCGATCTTCATGCCGAAGCCAAGGCCCATTTGCGTGAGGATTTCCTTGATTTCGTTGAGCGACTTGCGGCCAAAGTTCTTGGTGCGAAGCATCTCGGCTTCGGTCTTCTGGACAAGATCGCCGATAGAGGAAATATTGGCGTTCTTCAGGCAGTTGTAGCTGCGGACCGAAAGCTCCATCTCGTCGACCGAGCGGTTGAGAACCTCGTTCATCTGGTTCATCACGCGCTCTGCCGGCTCTTCGCTGACCTCGGAGGTCTCTTCGAAGTTGATGAAGATGCTCATGTGATCTTTGATCAGCTTCGAGGCCTGGCCGATGGCGTCCTGCGGACTGATCGCGCCGTTGGTCCAGACTTCCAGCATGAGCTTGTCATAGTCGGTCATCTGGCCCAGACGGGCGTTGTCGACGCTGTAGTTGACCTTGCGGACCGGCGAGTGGACCGAGTCGATGGCGATGTAGCCGATCGGCAGGTCTTCGTCGAAGTTGCGGTCGGCCGAGATATAGCCGCGGCCTTGCTTCAGGCGCATCTCGATGTTGAGCTTGCCGCCTTCGCCGACCGTCGCAATATGAACATTGCGGTCGAGCACTTCGATATCCGATGACGTTTCGATCTGGCCCGACAACACTTCGCCCGGCCGGTCGACAACCAAGCGCACCGTGTGCACCGCGTCGGTCGACATCTTGAACGGAACCTGCTTCAGGTTCAGGATGATGTCGGTGGCGTCTTCGGTCACGCCCGGAATCGGGCTGAACTCATGCGCGATGCCGTCGATTCGCACGGCGGTGATCGCCGCGCCTTCGATCGAACTCAACAGCACGCGCCGCAGGCTGTTGCCGATGGTGGTGCCGAAACCGCGCTCAAAGGGCTGGGCCGAGAAACTGCCATAGCGCTCGTTGAGCGTCTCGGTGTTGGCGACCAACCGCTTCGGTTTCTGAAAACCCTTGAACATAGCTCTCCTTGGGGGCTCTGACTATTGGTGTTACCCGCGCGCGGCTTCGAAAAGCCCCGCGCGAGCCTGCGTTATTTCGAGTACAGTTCGACGATAAGCTGTTCGGTCATGTTGATCTGAACAAGCTCTTCGCGCTTGGGGTTGCCGATGACGCGGGCCTTCAAATTTTCGCGGTCGATTTCGAGCCAGCTCGGCGAAGGCAGGTGGGCCGTCGCTTCGCGCGCCGACAGAACCGCCGGGTTTTCTTTGCTCTTGTCGCGAATCGTCACTTCGTCGCCCGCTTTGACCTGGAACGAAGGGATGTTGACCTTGCGGCCGTTCACGTGAACGTGGCCGTGGCGCACCAACTGGCGCGCGCCGGCGCGGCTGGTGGCGAAACCGATGCGGTAAACCGCGTTGTCCAAGCGGCGCTCGAGCATCTGCAGCATGACTTCGCCGGTGATGCCCTTGGTTGTGACGGCCTTCTCGAACAGATTGCGGAACTGCCCTTCGCCCAAGCCGAAGTAGCGCTTGGTTTTCTGCTTCTCGCGGAGTTGGAGTCCGTAGCCGACAATCTTCGGCTTACGCGCCTGGCCGTGCTGGCCGGGGGGGAAGTTCCGTTTCTTTTCTTCGCTGACGGCGCACTTGGGGCCGTAGCAACGTTCGCCCTTTAGGAAGAGCTTCATGCCCTCGCGCCTGCAAAGGCGGCACACAGGGCCGATATAACGAGCCATTCTTGGTTGGTCCTTAAACCTTTCGAATTTCTGGAAGGTGCGGTTTACGGCGTTTCAGCCTTCGTCCCGCTTTGGTGGGTATAGACTCGCGCGAACGCGCAAAGTCCGATGGTTACGATTATGACACACCCGGAGTCCAGCCGCAAATGCGATGCGTCGATCTATTCGCGCTTTGTACGTCCGGCTATTGTGGGGTTGCAAGAAAGAGCGCGGACTGTTGGACCGCTTCGAGCGTCGTCGCGGTGACGAAAAGGCGGCCGTTTGTATCCCACGCCAGGTCGTGAAACTCCGCGGCCCACGGGCCGGTCGAGCCGCCGAGCCGTTCGTACTGGCGGCCGACGATCGTCTCCGATCCATCGGGCTTGCGGACAACGACCATGGGACTTTGGCCGTTTGCCACGACGATGTAGGCGATGTCGCCGTTGGGCGCGATCCGGAACCGGCCGCCGTTGTAGTAGTAACTGACGGCGCCGAGCGAAGTCCCGTCGGATTGGCTGAGACGATACGAGAGCTTCCCGTTGGCTGTTTCGATCAGTGCATTCGCGGAACTGTCGAACCAGGAGTTGAAGAACACGCGGCCGTTGGAGAATTGAAGGTCGTTGAAGGCGCGGATGCGGCGGCCGTCGGGCATTTGGTCGCCTTGTGTATGAAGCTTCGTGACGACACCGTTGTCCCAAACGAACAGCGAACTGCCGGCCGCGGTCGCGGCAGTGACGAACCAGACTCGGCCCTGTTCGTCGACGGCGAGGTTATCGAGCCAATTGAACGTCCCGCCGCCCGGGGCTGCGGCGCCGGGCGTGAAGACGGTACGGGCCTGGCGGTTCGATTCGTTGATGAGGATGTGGCGATCGAACTCGTTGCCGTTGGAGGCGCGGATGCGGGCAGTGACCGCGACCTGCCCCTCGCCGTTGATGGCAATGCGGTTGTTGAACCAGAAGACAACTTCCTCGCCGGCCTGCGTCTGAATCTTAGACGAAGGGCCATGGAGTTCGATACGATTCTGCCCGCGGAAAATGTAGAGGCGTTGGTTGCCCTGCGTGACGCCAATCTGCGCGACCACATCGCCGTTTGGCGCGGTTGCGACTTGTCCGATCCAGTCTACGAACGTACCGGTTTCGAGAGCGTCGCCGGGTGATAGGAGGACCGTCGCCCGGCCTTGTTCGAGGCGCTGCACCGCGCCGGAAGCTGTGCGCACAACAATCGCGCCGCCGGAGCCGGTAGAGTTGAGTCCATTCCAATTGACGCCGAGCGGGGCCGCGAAACCGGCGGCGCGGCCGGACTCATAGATCATCGATTCGGCGCCTTCGCTGAAGCGGGAGATACGGGCGTGGGCCGAGCGCGTCGGGCCGGAAATGACAACATCGCCGTCGGACCGGACGAACATGTTGCGGGACCACAAGAACGGATGCTGGGACTCGGCGCCCCACGAGGCGATGCGTTGCAGTTGGCCGTTGGCGAATTTGAAGAGGCCGTTGCCGCGATCGCTGGCGGCGTCGAAGACGACGGCCCCGCCGTTGGCCGCGCCGACCCAGTTTAAGTCGCGCAACGTGATGCCGCCATAGGACTGGTAGCCGTCGACGACGGGAGACCAGGCGCCGGCGTTCCA
The DNA here is from genome assembly GCA_016871135.1 of Acidobacteriota bacterium. Classification (GTDB taxonomy): domain Bacteria; phylum Acidobacteriota; class Terriglobia; order Bryobacterales; family Bryobacteraceae. Next base: position 7,872 of record VFZQ01000213.1, read on the forward strand.
CTTGGCGATGGCGTGGTAGTTGGGGCCGCCGAAGCGCACGTAGACGTCGCCGGTTGGCGAGGTGACGAAGCGTGAGTCGACCCAATTCACGGTGCGGCCGAGCACGGAATCGGTGACCGCGATGGCCTTGGTAATCTGGCGGCCGTCCCAGACATAGATGCCGTTCCGGCCGCCGTTCCAGGCGTGGAAGGCGAGTCGGCCGGGCCCTATGAAATGCGCATCCTGGTCGCGTATGTTCTGACCGCGGCCGA
>VFZQ01000214.1 GCA_016871135.1 Acidobacteriota bacterium
CGCGGCCGCGGAGGCCCGGCCGAATATCGTCCTAATCATCTCCGACGATCTCGGCTATAGCGACCTGCCGCGTTTCGGGCGTTCCGAAATCGCCACGCCCCATTTGGACCAGCTAGCCGCGTCGGGAACCGTCTTCACGCAGGCTTACTCATCGGCGCCAATCTGCGTTCCGGCGCGGATGGCGATCAACACCGGACGTTACCACCAGCGCTTTGGCATCTACGACAACATGTACGAGCCGCGCGAAGTCAAACTCTTCGCCTTCGACGAGATTGTTCTCGCTCAACATCTCAAGAAGCTCGGCTACGCGACGGGGCTCGTAGGGAAGTGGCATCTCAGCGGGAATCGATTTCCACCGAACGGCCCAACACCGGAGCAACGTGGATTCGACGAGTGGGTCGGGATCGAAGGCGGCATGTCGCCCTATCTACCGCCGGTGAAGGTTTACCGGAACAACACTCCGTTCGAGACCAGCGAGTATCTGACGGACTTCTGGGGCACCGAAGCCGTTCGCTTTATCGAGCGCAACCGCCAGCGCCCGTTCTTTCTTTATCTCGGATTCAACGCGCCACATGCGCCGCTGCAAGCGCTGGATGCCGACAAGACCGCGGGCGAGTCGACCAGCCCGGATCGCCGCATTTACGCCGGGATGGTCAGGGCGATGGATCGCAACATCGGCCATGTTCTCGCCACTCTGCGTTCGAGCCGATTGGAGCGCAACACGCTCGTCATCTTCATCAACGACAACGGTGGCGGCGGCAATCACACACCGGCGCACACGCGCAATACCGGGCGCAATGCTCCGTTCCGGGGGTACAAGTTCGATTTGTGGGAAGGCGGCATTCGCGTTCCGATGATCGTGAGTTATCCCGGACGCGTCCCTGCCGGCGCCCGCTATGATAAGGTCGTTTCGAACATGGACCTTGCGCCGACGTGTCTGCGCGCCGCGGGCGGAGAACTTCCCCGTGAGCGTCCGTTCGACGGTGTCGACCTGATGCCTTACGTCACCGGCAAGGACGCTGGCGTTCCCCATCCGGTCCTTTGTTGGGAGAACCGCGCATGGCTGGGCGCGCGCGGCAAACAGCGCCCGGCCGCCGGCCAATACAATCGTGCGATACGAAAGGGAAAATGGAAAGCCATTCAACTGGCCGGCGAGCCGGAGTGGCAACTGTTCGATCTGGAAGCCGACCCAGGCGAAGCGCACGACATGGCAACGGAACACCCTGGCATTGCGAAGGACCTGATCGGCGAATTCACGCGCTGGCGCGAATCGATGCCGAATCCGGTGCAACCGTGAAACAGGAGAGGAAGACGATATGAGAAATCTCGTTCTTTCGGCCATCTTTATGGCCGGCGTTTCGCTACACGGGCAAGGTGCAACAGCCCAGATCACGGGATCCATCACGGACGCTTCCGGAGCGGTCATTCCCGGGGTGGCGGTGGCGGCTGTTAATGACGGAACCGGCTTGAAGCGGGATGCGGTCACCAACGAACAGGGCATTTACTTACTGTCGCCGCTGCCGCCCGGCGTCTATCGCGTCAGCGTCACCAAGACCGGTTTTCGCTCGGTGGCACGTACGAACCTAACACTGGCGGTAGACCAAACCGCGCGTATGGACTTCGCTCTGGAACTCGGCACGGTCAGTGAAACCGTGGAGGTCAGCGCGACCGCGGCGCAGATCGATCAGGACACGTCGGCGCTCGGGCAAGTGATCGACGGCGCGAAGGTGCTCAACATGCCTCTGAATGGGCGGAGTCCGCTACGGCTGACGCAGTTGACGCCGAACGTCGCAGTGGCGCCGACCGGCAACGGACAGTTTCAAGATATCCCGGTGAATATGATGGACGACTCGATGATCTCCATCAACGGCGGGCGCGCCCGTTCGAACGAAGTGCTGGTCGATGGCATCCCAACGACGACCGGATTCGTGAACGTAATGACGACGGTACCGAACGTCGACAGCACGCAGGAATTCAAGGTGCAGAGCAGCAATCTCTCGGCCGAATGGGGCCGGTTCGGGGGCGGCGTCATCAACGTTTCGACGCGGAGCGGCACCAACCAATTGCACGGGTCGCTCTTCGAGTTTCTTCGCAACGACGCCTTCGACGCGAACGAGTTCTTCAATCGGGGGGCTGGGCGCGACATTCCTCCGTTCCGGATGAACCAGTTCGGATACGCCGTCGGCGGGCCAATCATGCTGCCCAAACTCTACGATGGCCGAAACAAATCGTTTTTCTTCACGGACTACCAGGGAAGCCGCTGGCGACGCGGCCAGATCTATCGTGGGACGGTGCCGACCGCACTGCAGAGCCGCGGCGATTTTTCGGGCACTCTGGCGCAGAACGGCCAGCCGATCCTGATCTTCGACCCGCTCACCACGCGTCCCAATCCCGCGCAGGCGGGACGGTTTCTGCGCGATGCGTTTCCCGGCAATCAGTTGCCGGCGAACCGGATCGATCCGGTGGCGAGAGCCATGGCTGCCTACTTCCCCGCGCCGAACACGAGCGGCGACACGTTCACGCAAAACAACAACTACATCAACAACGCGCCGATTCGCATTGACCAGGCTAACGTGGGAAATCGCTTCGACCACTACGTCAGCCAGGCGTGGCGGATGTTCGGGAGAGTTTCGCTACACCGGTCGACGATAGGCCAGCCCGATACCTTCGGAAACATCGCGACACCAGGCGGACTGAAAGGCGTGACGCTCAACAATGCGTCGGCCGGAATGGATCACACCGTGACGTTGAACGCCGCGTCGGTGTTCAACATTCGAGCCGGATTCGCGCGGTTTTTCTGGACGCGTAATCTCTTCAGCGAAGGCTTTGACGCAACGCAGATCGGGCTTCCTGCGAGCTTGGCGCGCGCGTTTACGAATCCGCTCCTGCCGGAAGCGAACATTGAGGGCTTCGCCGGTTTGAGCGGCAGCGGCATGCTGCGCTCCGGGCAGAACAGTTACTCGCTGCTCGCGTCGTATTCGCGGCTGGCCGGCCGGCACAGTTGGAAGACGGGATTCGAGGGTCGCGCGCAACGGTTGAATGTGTTCAATCTCTCGTCGGGTTCGGGCACGTTCGGATTCACTCGGACGATGACGCGCGGACCCGATCCGAACGTGGTGGTTCAGAACGCCGGCGTCGGCCTGGCCAGTTTCCTGCTGGGCGCGGCAAACACCGGCAATGTCAATATCGCGAGTGGCCAGACGCTGCAGAACTTCTATTACGCCGGATATGTTCAAGACGATTTCCGCGTCAACCGGCGTTTGACGCTGAACCTCGGCTTCCGCTACGAGACCGAGACGCCGTTCACCGAGAAGCGGAACCAGTTCCATCGATTCGATCCGGCGCTGGCGAGCCCGGTGCGGAATCCATCGTTTCCGAATCTCACCGGCGGACTGGTGTACGCCGGACCCAACAGCCGACAGGCCTACCGCAGAGACAGCAACAATTTCGCACCGCGATTCGGATTCGCCTATTCGCCTATCGACCGCACCGTCATTCGCGGCGGCGCCGGCCTCTTCTTCGCACCGTTTGGAACGGGAGGCGACGGAACGAACGGCTCCGTCCCCGATGCCGGCTTTAGCTCCACCACTCCGATGATCGCGTCTTTGGACGGATTGACGCCATTCCGTTTCTTGCGCGATCCGTATCCGGAGGGCTTGACACAGCCGACGCGCGATAGTCTGGGCGCGCGCACGTTTCTAGGGCAAGCGGTGAATCAGTGGGACCCGGTGGCGGTTACACCGTACACCCTGCAATGGAATCTGGATATCCAACGGGCATTTGGAAAGGACTTTATTCTCGACGCGGCTTATTCGGCGAATCGCGGCGTGAAGTTGAATCAGGTCCTGCAGCTCAACGCGCTATCGCCGGATCTGCTGAGCCTCGGCACCGGATTGCAGGCGTTGGTGACGAATCCCTTCTTCCCGAACATCACGGCCGGCGCGCTCAGCCGTCCGACCGTAGCGCGGCAGCAATTGCTCCTGCGCTATCCGCAATACAGCGGGGTTTCGACGTTCAACTCGAGTTCGGGCAACTCGATCTATCATTCGCTGGCGGTCAAATTTGAAAAGCGCGCGTCGAGAGGCGTCGGGTACTTGCTGGCCTATACGCTTTCGAAGTCGATTGCCGATGTCCGCAATTCCGTCGGCGCCAACGGGAATGCGCAGAACGTGGGACTAAACACCACGGTGCAGAACTGGTACGATTTGCGAGCGGAACGCGCCATTTCCGAGATCGACGCGACACACGCATTCGCCGCCAGCGTGGTGGCCGAACTCCCCTTCGGCGCCAACAAGCGCTTTTTCTCCGGCTCTCGCGGAGTGGCCGGAAAGCTGATCAGCGGCTGGCAGTTGTCGGGCGTATCGAGGAGCCGCAGCGGCTATCCTCTTGCCATGTCGGCGACCATCCCGAACGGCGGTAATCGTCCGAACTCCACCGGCCGGAGCGCGCAGTTGCCGGGCAGACGATCGCGGAGCGAACAGGTGGCCAAATGGTTCGATACCACGGCCTTCACGCAGCCGGCACCCTTCACGTTCGGCAACGTCTCCCGCACGCTGCCGGACACGCGCGGGCCGGGGAATTGGCTGGTGGATCTCTCGCTTGTGAAAGACACCGCGATTCGGGAACATTGGACGTTGCAGTTCCGCGCGGAGTCGTTTAATGTCATGAATCGAGCAAATTTCTGGCTGCCGAACACGCTCGTGAACAGCACACTGTTTGGTCAACTGGTGACGACGACGGGGCTTCCGAGGGTGAATCAGTTGGCGCTCAAGTTCCTCTTTTGACATGACAAGAACCACGCTACTCTTCATATCGACCTTGCCCCTGTGCGCGGCCGATGTTGCGTTCTTCGAGAAGAAGATCCGCCCTGTTCTGGCGGAGAAGTGTTGGAGCTGCCACTCGAACAACGCGAAGATCGCCTTCGCGGGATTGAGGCTGGATACCAAAGCCAACGTTGCGAAGGGCTCAGACGCAGGACCGGTGATCAGCCCGGGCGACCCCGCGGCGAGCCGCCTGTATCAGGCCTTGCTCTACACCGGAGCGGCGAAAATGCCGCCAACGGGTAAGCTCCCCGACGCGGTGCTCGCCGACTTTCGCGAATGGATCGCCGGCGGCGCACCTTGGCCGGAAGATGCGGGTTCGAGCGCGGCGGCGAGTCAAGAGAACGCCATGGACAAGGCAAAGCAACATTGGGCTTGGAGACCGGTTGCGAAGCCTTCGACGCCGGTGGTGCGTAATCAAGCGTGGTCCGTGAACGACATCGACCGGTTCGTACTGGCCGCGCTCGAAGCCAAGCGGCTCGCACCAAGCGCCGAGGCGGTTCCGGCGGCATGGCTCCGTCGAGTGACGCTGGACCTGACGGGACTGCCTCCCACGCTCGCCGAATTGGACGAGTTCGCCCGGGCTGATTCGTATGAAAAAGTGGTCGATCGGCTGCTCGCCTCGAAAGCCTTCGGAGTGCGTTGGGCACGGCACTGGCTCGACCAGACATACTACGCCGACAACATCGAGATCGGCCGCCGCGTACCCGCGCGCCACGCGTGGCGCTATCGCGACTACGTGATCGACGCCCTGAATCGCGACGTGCCCTATGACCGCTTTCTCACCGAGCAACTGGCGGGCGACCAACTCGAATGGACTTCGGACGTGGAGCACCGCAACAACATCGTCGCCACTGGGATGCTGGCGCTCGGTCCTTGGCCGCTGGTCAACGCGGACAAGGAGCAGCTCCGCATGGATGTGGTTGACCTGCAGATGGACATGGTGGGGCGGACGATGCTCGGGCTGACGCTCGGGTGCGCGCGCTGCCACGATCACAAGTTCGATCCGATTACGCTCGACGACTACTACGGCATGGCGGGCATCTTCGCCAGCACGCGCACGATCTCCGGACGGCTGAGCCTCGGCGTGTTCAGCAATGTCAACAGCGTAGTGCTGCCCGAGCATCCGGACGAGATGACGGCGCGCGCGGCGGAGACGCGTGAGTATTGGGAGAAGCTGACCGCGTCGCGTGAAAAGCTTGACCGATTGCGCGCCGAACGTAAGCCGCTGGAGAAAGACAGCGCCGACGCCAAGCGCCTGGACAAAGAGATTCAGGAAACGACGCAAATCGTGAAGCTCCATGAATATCTTCCGGTGGTTCCTCCCACCGCGCACGCCGTGCAGGACATCGACGCCCCGGCTGATTCCCGCGTGAATATTCGAGGTAACGCCCACCAGCTCGGAAAACAAGCTCCGCGTTCCGCCATTGCGATCGCGGGTTCGCACAAACTGGACATCGCGGACTTCACCAGTGGACGGTTGAAGCTGGCCGAGTGGATCACGCGAAAAGAAAATCCACTCACGGCACGCGTAGCGGTGAACCGCATCTGGCATCACTTGTTCGGCGCGGGGCTGGTGACGTCGATCGACAATTTCGGCGTGCGCGGCGGCAAGCCGAGCCACCCGGAGTTGCTGGATCACCTGGCCACATCCTTCGCGGCCGAGGGCTGGTCAATGAAGAAGTTGATCCGAAGCATGGTCCTCAGCCGGACGTACCGGCAGGCATCGGCCCCGCGCACTGAAGGGTTGGATGCGGATCCCGAGAATCGCCTGCTTTGGCGGATGAGTCCGCGGCGACTGGAAGGCGAGACGATTCGGGACGCCATGCTAGCCATCAGCGGCGAACTCGATCCCGCGAGCGGCGGGCCGTCGTTGCCGTTTTGGGTGCCAGGCAACATGAATCTCGGCAAGCCCGAGTTTCTTTCCGACAACGCGAAGCTCGATCCCGCCACCAACCGGCGCCGGTCCATTTATCAGCCGACGGTGCGCAAGGGACAGGTGGAAGAGATGGACGTTCTCAACCTGTTCGACTTCCCAGACACGAACCAGATCACCGGCGCTCGTTCGACGACCACCGTGCCCACGCAGGCGCTGTATCTGATGAACGCACCGTTTGTGAAACAGCAGGCCGCGGCGCTGGCGAAGTTGACACTGCAGGGCGAACGAACGGACAGCGACCGTGTCCGCGAACTCATCCGCCGCGTGTATATTCGCGCGCCCGAGTCCGGCGAAGTGGACCGGCTGCTCAGCTACACGGCATCGCTTCCGGGGCGCGCGGAAGCTTGGGAGCGGCTTTGCCATACGCTGCTGATCTCGAATGAATTTCTCTATCGGAGGTAACGGACAACGATGACACGGCAAGAGTTTCTCCGGCGGTCCGCTTGCGGCTTCGGAATCGCGGCATTGCAATCGATGATGGCCGGAACCCATCATCCGGCACGGGCCAAACGCGTAATCTTCCTCTTCATGCAAGGCGGCCCATCACAGATGGACCTCTTCGACTACAAGCCCCAACTGGAGCAGCGCCACAGCCAGCCGTTCTCGCTCGCTCTGCCGAAGAACTATGAAGCGCCAGGGATTCGTGGCACCAGGTTCTTCGGGCCGATCAGCAAGTTCGTGCGACGAGGCCAGCGGGGCATGCTGATGACGGAGATGCTGCCTCACTTGGGCAGCGTGGTGGACGATGTCTGCTTCCTGCACGGTATGCACGCCGATAGCGAAGCACACGCGCCCGCCATCCGGCAGCTTCACACGGGGCACAGCGTCCAGGTACGTCCGTCGATGGGATCGTGGGTGCTGTACGGGCTCGGTTCGGAGAATCGCAACCTGCCCGGTTTCATTACGATCTGCCCCGCGCTGGGCGGCGACGGCGGCACACCGCAGCTTTACGGAAGTGGCTTTCTGCCAGCGTCGTTCCAAGGGACACCGCTCGGGCGTACCGGCGATGCAAAAAATGCGCGCTTCGGCTATCTCGGCGACGCAGTCCGCACTGGCGACGATCAACGGCGGCAACTTGATTTTTTGGCGGCATTGAATCGCCGCGATGCGGAGCGTGTGGGCAGCGAAGCCGAACTCGATGCCCGCGTGGCCTCGTTCGAACTCGCCTTCCGGATGCAGATGGAAGCGCCGAGCGTGCTCGATTTGGCTCGCGAAACGGAGGCCACCAAGAGCCTCTATGGCATCGGCGAAAAAGAGACGGACAACTTCGGCCGGCAGTGTCTTATGGCGCGCCGATTGGTCGAGGCCGGTGTCCGCTTCGTGCAGGTCACCGACGGCGGATGGGACCACC
>VFZQ01000215.1 GCA_016871135.1 Acidobacteriota bacterium
TTCGTCGCTTTCAGCCTGAAAAAAGCCCGAGAGTTCGCCTGGCTGAACGCGCAAGAGCTTGCGCGCAATCCGTCAGCAGGGGCGATCGACGAACTCGACAAGGTGACCGCGGGTTTGGCCGACCCCATCGCTAACCCGCCCGGCATTTTCATACGGGCCGCACTTTGGTGGGTCGTGCGACAGGAGAACCCTAGTGTATCGACGATTATTGATGCGCTGGCCAAGGCGTAAACGTCGGAAATTACAACCTCCTGCTTTCGATTGGGCACGGTGATTCCCAGCGTATAGTGAGGGAATGCCCGCCATTGGAATTTCCATTCTTGCGCTGCTGATGGCCGCGCTGGTCGCCCGCGCCTCTGGCTGGCGAGTCGGGGTGGGAATCTTCGCGATCTTGGCGTTTGAATATTTCATCGCAGCGCAGGGCGTGTTGAAGCAGTGGGAACGATTGCCGCCCGCGTTGATGGTGATGATGGCGGTGCTCGTCATTCTGACGTTGCTGCTGGCGTTTTCGGGCCGGCTAGACCACCTGTCGACCGGCGTGATTGTGCTCTCGCAGGCGTTTCGATTACCGCTCGAATTGGTCATGCACCAGGCCTATGCCGACGGGCTCATGCCGAAGCAGATGTCGTTCTCGGGATGCAATTTCGACATCGTGAGCGGCGCGACGGCGCTTGTGGTTGGCGCGCTGGCATTGCGCGGCGCGGCGCCGAAGTGGCTGCTGATTGCTTGGAATCTGCTGGGGACGCTGTTGCTGCTAACCATCATGGCAATCGCTGTCGTTTCGACACCGGTGTTTGAAGTTTTCGGAACCGCACCGGACCAGTTGAATACTTGGATTGCCGATCCGCCGTACGTGTGGCTGCCGGGCGTGCTGGTGCCTAGCGCGTTACTGGGTCATGCGCTGCTGTGGCGGCGGTTGCGCGGATGACTTCGACCGCGCGCGCGCAGTCATCGCGCGATACGTCGTAGTGGGTAAGCAATCGCAAACGCCGCGCGCTGTTCGCGTTGATCAGAACACCGCGCGCCTTCAGCTCATCACTAAACGCGGGCGCGGTAAGCCCGGTATCGGCGACGTCGAAGAAGACGATGTTGGTCGGCGGCGCGGCGTCGGCGCGGATGCCGTCGATCTTATTGAGTTCGCCGGCTATCCATCGCGCATTGGCGTGATCTTCGCCGAGCCGCGCCGGCATTTTTTCTAGCGCGATTAATCCGGCTGCGCCCAGCACGCCGGCTTGCCGCATGCCGCCGCCCAGACGCTTGCGGTACAACCGGCCCTTGTCGATCAGATTGCGCGGACCCACAAGCATACTGCCCGCGGGCGCGCCGAGGGCCTTCGACAGGCAGAACATCACGGTGTCGATATGTTTCGCGATGCGGGCGACAGTGGTGGCTTGCGCGGCGGCGGCGTTGAATATGCGCGCTCCATCCATGTGAACGGGGAGGCCCAATTTATGGGCTTCTTCGCAGATTTCGTCGAGCGTGTCTTGGGCGTAGACGGTGCCGCCGGCCATGTTGTGCGTGTTCTCAACTTCGATCAGGCCTGTCGGCGCGGCGTGCGGGCCGAGCGGGCGAATCTGTTCGCGAATCTGCTTCCAGGTGAGCGTCCCGTCCTCGGCGGCAATCGCGCGTGCGACGCAACCGGCGAACCAAGCCATCATTGAGAGCTCGTAGTTGAGGATGTGCGCCCGCGATTCGCAGATCACTTCCTGGCCGTGTTCGGTGTGGACCTTGATACCGATGGTGTTGCCCATCGTTCCCGTTGGCACGAAGAGCGCGGCTTCTTTGTCGAAGATCTCGGCGGCGCGCCGTTCGAGTTGGTTGATGGTTGGGTCTTCGCCGTACACATCGTCGCCGACATCGGCGGCGGCCATGGCGGCGCGCATCGCGGCAGTGGGTCTAGTGACGGTGTCACTGCGAAGGTCGATGAAATTCATGCGGCAAGAAACTCCTGGAATATTTCGTTGGAAAGAAGGATACCGCGCGGGGATAGGCGCAGCCGAGGGCCATCCTTTTCAAAGAGGCCCTGGTTGAGGAAACGCGTGATGGCGGGTTCGTGCGCGAGCCATTCCGACGGGCTGGGCTCGATACCTTCGCGCAGGCGCAGGCCGACGAAGAATCGTTCTTCGTCGGGATTGGCGCGTGTTAGTTCGATGCGGGGATCGGCGGTGGCGGCGTACGCCGCGGCGGTTTCCACGTTCTGCCATCGCGAGCCGTCATCGAATGAGTGTGCGTCGGCGCCGAATCCGATATAGGGTTCCAGCCGCCAGTACTTGAGATTGTGCTTCGACTCGAAGCCGGGTTTGGCGAAGTTGGAGATCTCGTAGCGTTCGATACCGAGCTCGTGCAGGCGCTCGGTGGCGCGCTCGTACATGGCGACAATGGCTTCGTCGGCCGGGATATCGCGCGCACCGTATCGCGGGCCGTCGTTGAGGATTTCCAGGCCAAGCCGCGAGTCTTCGTCGACTTCGAGCATGTATACGGAAACGTGCGGCGGATCGAGACGAGCGACCCATTCAAGCGATGTTTCCCACGAGCCGGCTGTTTGGCCGGGCAGCCCGGCGATGAGGTCGATATTAAAGTTGGCGATACCCTGCGCGCGCAATTGCGCGACGTTTTCCTCGACGATTGCGGCGGTGTGTTTGCGGCCGGTGCGGCGCAGTTCGGCGTCGACGAAGGACTGCGCGCCAAGGGAGACACGGTTGAAGTACGGCGAAATCGGCGCGAGCGCGCCGGGCGCGGCTTCGAGCGTCGCTTCGGCCCACAGATGGCCGGGCAGTTCGCGAAGGAGTCGATCGAGAATTTCGTGGTCGATCAGGCTGGGCGTACCGCCACCGATGTAGAGCGTATCGGGAGTCCAACGCCATTCGGCGGCGCGGATTTCGCGGATCAGCGCGTCGACGTACTCCCCTTCGAGCGCCTTCGGAAATACACCCGAAGCGAAGTTGCAGTAGGTGCACTTCTGCGCGCAAAAGGGCCACGAAATGTAGACGCCCGCCATCGGTCCGCTACAGGGCAACCTCTTCGCCGAGTTGTTCCGAGATGTGGGACGACATCAGCGAACGCAGCGATTCGCCGCTGCCGGGCATGGCAAATTCGCCGCCGTTCCAATCGAGTTTGAAACTGCGCGAATGCGCCGAAACCCAGATCTGGCGCACGGGCGCGTTGGGGGAAACGACGAACTTCGCCGGCGGATCGTCGAACTCAATCGTCAGCGCGCCATTGTTCAAATCGGCGTCAAAATCGTGAGAATCCGCGGCGCGGGTAAGCGCGCGGAACAGATCGTCGATCGCGTTATCGGCGGCGTGACGGAAGGCAGCCTCATCGAGCATATCTTTTGACGGTACCAGTTTATTGGGCGCAACCAAAGGCGAGCCGCGATCATCTGATAGCCTGTACTTTTGCGGCCACGAATGGAACAGCACTGTATACGCCACACGGAACTTCCGGGCGCTTCGCGTCTGTTCGGAGACCTGCTCTATCGATTTGACCGCGTCGAGCGGTTCTATCAGCATGCGCCGTACGATCCCGAATCGCTGGAGCGATCGGCGCGCGAGGTTTTTTATCCCAACGACCGCCGCGCGGCGGTGACGGCGGCGCTGCGAGAGTTGAATGCCGACAACATCTCGCTTGATGCGTTCGCCAAGCCGGGAACGGTAGCGGTGGTGACGGGCCAGCAGGTGGGGCTTTTCGGCGGCCCGCTTTACTCGGTGTTCAAGGCGCTGGCGGCGGTGCGCGCGGCGAAGTCGCTGACCGATCGCGGCATTTGCGCGGTTCCGGTCTTTTGGCTGGCGACCGAAGATCACGACCTCCCCGAGATCAATCAGTTCTGGGCGTTCGGCGTGGATCAGTCGCCGGAGGCGCTGGCGACGTCGGCGCAGAATCCGCTCAACGGCCCGGTAGGGCCGATCGCGCTGCGCGATGTTCCACTCGATGCGCTGCGCGCTCGATTACGCGGACTGCCGTTCGCCAATGAAGCATACCAGTTAGTGGCGGACTGTTATCGCGAGGGCGCGTCCTTCGGCGGGGCGTTTCGCAAGCTGATGGGGGAGTTGCTCAAGCCGTACGGGGTGATTTTCGTCGACCCGCTATCGCCCGCATTGCGGCGAGTGGCCTCGCCGTTTCTTGAGCGTGCGTTGCGGATGTCTGGCGATCTGGTGCGCGGCGTGCAGGAACGCAGCAAAGAGTTAGAGGCAGCGGGCTATCACTCGCAGGTGCATTTGGAAACGAACGCGTCGCTGCTATTCTCGCTCGATGGCGGGAAGCGGACGGTCTTGAAACGGACCGAAAAAGGCTTCAACGATCTCACTGCGGACGAGCTTGCGGTGCGCGCGGAGGCGTTATCGCCAAACGCTCTGCTGCGGCCGGTGATGCAGGACTTTCTATTGCCGACGGCCGGATACCTGGGCGGACCGGCGGAGTTGGCGTATTTTGCGCAGAGCCGGCCGCTTTACGACGCGCTGCTCGGGCGTATGCCTATGGTGGGCCATCGCGCGTCGTTCACATTGCTCGACGCCCGCGCCGCGAAGTTAACGGCGCGATATGGCATCGGATTGAAAGATATCGCGACACCGGACGTTTCGCTTCGTGAAACGATGGCGGCCCGATTGGTGCCCGCCGCGTTGAATGAGAAGCTTTCGACGGCGCGCGCGGATGTCGAAGGACAGCTCGATGTCTTATCGGCCGCGGTTCGCGGGTTCGATCCGGGGCTCGAAAAAGCGGTGGCCAAGAGCCGCGCGAAGATGCTGTATCAAGTGTCGAAGTTGGAACGGAAAACCGCGCGCGAGGCGATGCGGCGCGATCAACAATCGGCGACCGATGCGCAGTACCTGCACGATCTGGTCTATCCCCACCGGCACTTGCAGGAGCGCTTTTATGGTGTAATTCCGTTCTTGGCTCGGCACGGCATGGACCTAATCGACCGTGTGTATGAGTGTGTGAAGACGGAGTGCCCGGACCATCAGGTTCTAACGGTCGATTGATACAATAACCGAATGCGTTTGAATGCCGTGAAGCAAGCCCTTAAAGAGGGCAAGACGGTTCTAGGAACATCCTATGGCCAGTTGCGCGATGTAGAGATCGCGCGGATCTTGAAGGCGGCGGGTTTCGACTACGCCTACCTCGACGCCGAGCACGGCGGCTACGATATCGAAACGGTGCAGGACATCTGCCGCGTAGCGAATTTGTGCGGGCTGACGGTGTTCACGCGCGTCGCCGATATGCAGTACGACCTGATCGCACGCGTGCTCGACTGCGGTTCCGACGGAGTTATTTTCCCGCGCGTGGAATCGCCGGAATTACTGGCGCGCGCCGTGTCCTGGTGCAAGTTTCCGCCCGTCGGCATTCGTGGATTTGGGCTCGGCACGATGCAGGCGGACTATGAACCGGCGACGATTCCGCAGTTGATCGAACACCGCAACGAGAACGGCATGATCATCCTGCAGATCGAGACGGAGAAGGCTGTGGATGGGCGCGAGGAGTTGCTATCGGTGCCGGGACTCGATGTCGTCATGGTCGGCCCGGTCGATCTGTCGATCTCGCTCGGCGTGCCCGGCAATTTCGACAGCCCGAAATTCATCGATGCGATCGACAAGATCCGCGACACATGCGTGGCGAAGGGTATCGTGCCGGGCATTCAGTGCCGGAGCGTGGCGTTGTCGAAGTTCTGCCGCGACCGTGGCTTCCGGTTTCTCGGCACATCGAACGAATGGGCGCTTCTGCTGGAGAAGGCGAAGGAAACGGTAGCGGCTCTGCGCTAGCGTCTTGTGGTGGCCGAACTCGGGGTCGAACCGAGATGCCCAGTGAAGGGCGACGGATTTTGAGTCCGTTGCGTCTGCCAGTTCCGCCATTCGGCCAACGGGTTGGCAAAATCAATTGTAGCAGCCGGACGTACCGCAGCGAAACAGTCTCGTTTGAAAAACTAACGCACAACGGACTCGCTCCGGTCCGGCCATCCCATTTACGGCAGTGCCTTCGCGGTGTGTGCGGTCTTGAGAAATTCGAAGGTTCGTCCTTGCACATCGACAATCGGGTTGGGCCATATGCCGGTGACGAAAAGCGCGACGGCCAGACAGGCAAGCGCAAGCCGCTCGCGGGGCAGCAGATCCATCGCGACCGAACGCTCACGTTGCAACCGGCCCAGGAATAAGTGCGCAAAGAGGCGAACGATAGAGACGGCATTTAAGGCCGTCGCGACCGGCAGCAGGACGCTGAGATGGCTGTGCGAATCCAGGGTGCCATGAATCAGTAGGTCTTCCGATATGAAGCCCAGCGTGCCCGGCAGTCCGACCAATGCCAGACCGCAGACCGCAAACAATACCGCGAGGCGCGGAGCGTGTTCAGCGAGGCCGTGGAACGATCTGGTATCGAGCGATTCGCCGAAGCGAACCTCGGCCAGCCGCAGCGCGAGGAACAGGCCCGTCGTCGACAGGCTGACAACGATCCAGTGCAGCATCGCGCCGGTGTTGCCGATGACTGTGCCGCTTTCGATTCCGGCGAGCAGGCATGCGGCCTGGCTAAGCGAAATGAGCGCCAACACACGGCGCGGGCGAGTCTCACCGACGGCGCGAATGGCCGTGTAAGCCGCCGTAAGCAGTGCAAGGTTTGAAAGCAGCACGTCATCCAACTCGTTGGTGCGCAATCGAAGAAATGCGCCCAAATGTCCGGCGAACAAGAGGGCGCTCGGCAACAGCGGACCACGCTCGACGCTTTCGTCAAACCAGGCATGAGCCGGAAAGATGCCTTTTCGCAGCACAATGGCCGCGACAATCAGGTACGGAAATTCCGGCAACTGCATCGCGGCTGCCAGCGCGATGCACGACAACCCCAGCGCGGCCCGCGGTCTCCAGTTGCCTTCCGACGTGAACGGCCCGGCGATAAACGGAAGCGCGGACAGAATCCAGCCGGCCAATAGAACGGGTTGTGTGACCGATGCGTAGGCGAGAAGCGTTCCGGCAAGTATCGTTAGCGAACCGCCAGCCATTGCCGGAGTCATGTCCCGTTTGGGAGCGGCAAAGAGAACCGCCGTGCAGAGAAGAGGGAAGAGTACCAGCGCCGACTGATTGACCGGCGAGACGGACAACAGGCCGAATTCGTTTTGTTGAGAGCCGCCGGCCACGCAGGCGATGATGCACAGCGCCGATAGCGCGCTGGCGGCGACGGCAACGGTGCGTGGCGCGGCGAGGCGCGATGCGCTGGCGCCTAGCAGCGGGATCAGGATGGATAACCAGACAATCGAATCAGGCATCGATCGGCCTCCGCGATTCGATCAAAGGCTCTGGGCGGCTCGTCCGAAGTCCTCCGCCGAATTCATCCATGCGCCGCAGGAGGGCCGACAGCGCAAATAGCGGCGTTATCAGTACGCGCTGCAAACCCGTGTCCAGGTGGCCGCGGTCCAGTGCGAACCGGTATAGCCATAGCCGGAGCGCTTCGGGAAGCAGTGTTTCCACATGCCGGCCGGTCGGGGCCAGATGGCCGCCGGCGGCGGCGTGAATGCGATGGTAATCGTGAAGCGCCGAAGGGGCGCGGAGAAATTGCAGTGTGCGCACGGCGGCGTGGCCGAGAATATGCATCAAAGCGAGGGTCTGCAAGCCGAATGCGATCTCGACAAAGATCAGCCCGACCTGTGCCAAAGACGCATTCGCCAGCGAGTTCTTCGCATCGGGCGAAACACGGCCAGCCAGTGTGCCATAGATAGCCGTCACCGCGCCGACAATCGCAACGGCGGCGATCGCGGCAACCGACTGCTCCCAGAACGGGCGCGTGCGAAGCAAAAGATACGCGCCGATATGGACCGAGATGGCGCCGTAGAAAATAGCGCTCGATGGCGTCGGCCCTTCCATCGCGCGAGGCAGCCAACCGGAGAACGGCACCTGAGCGGATTTTCCGGCGGCGGCGAGGAGGAACAACAGACCCAGGGTTAGGGGAGAGGGCGGTCCGTCGTGATGCAGCAGCGCGGCGCCGACGAGGAGGCCGATGTCACAGCCACGATAGAACGCGAACACGCGGAGCGCATTCTCGACCGGGCCGGAGCGGTACTGAAAGAACGCGATGAGCAGCACCGAAGTGATGCCGACCAGTTCCCAACCGAGGAC
>VFZQ01000216.1 GCA_016871135.1 Acidobacteriota bacterium
TTTGAACTCGCGGTTGAACTTTCTTCGTGACACGGACATGACTCAAATTCTCCTTTGGGAATTTTTGTGTGTCTAGACTCGTGTCTCAAATTTGGGGACAACTCCAAACTGATCGCACTGGAGGCTACTTACCTGACGTCATCGAAGTCGTATCGGGAGGCTTGCGTGGCGGGAATGCAGAATCTGCGCAGCAGGAGTGAGTTTGATTGTGTTGTGGACATCACGGAGGCTCGTCGGCGTGATGTAACGCCGCTTCCGCTGGCAGCGGGGAGGGAGTAGGCGATGAGTGACGCGTTTTTGCAATCGATCATAGCTGTTGCTAAAGAGGCGGAGGTCTATACGCCTTCGACGTATCCGGAGCAGCCGAAAGGATCGCTTGGCCGGAACCGGGCGGCAGAGGTGTTGCGGGGCGAGGAGACAGATTCGAGAATCGACGTCGCGATTGGACGCACGGCAACGGGAAGACTGCGTTGGGAATTCTTGGAGACGGCGGCGGGCGCGCGATCGACGAAACGGGCGAGTTTCTTTAGAACGCGTACGGCGGGCGATGAGATCATTCAATTGTTCAATACGCCAAGGCTGGCCGACAACGAGTACTTCGATTTGCTGGCGAAACTCGACAAGAAGTGCAATGCAAATCAGAGTGAAGGCCCGCTGTATCAGTTGAAAGATGGCAAATGGGTGAAGATAGACGCCCCGCCCGCGAGCGGGCGCGTGCTGTTGTTCGTGCATGGAACATTCAGCAATAACGACGGCGGGTTTCTCTCCCAGTTGCAGAGGACCGGCCATGGCGCGGGGCTGCTCAAATGGGCGGAGGGCTACGAGGCGGTGCTGGGGTTTGAGCATCCAACGATTGGCGTAACGCCGATGTGTAATGCCGCGGACCTGGACCGGTTGTTCTGCGATTCGGAGGCGGAAGTCGACATCATCGCGCATAGCCGGGGCGGATTGGTGACGCGATGGTGGGCGGAGCGGATAGATGAAAAGCGCAGCACGCGGAGAGTGCGGGCGGTGCTGGTTGGTTGTCCATTGGCGGGGACCAGCCTCGCTTCGCCGCCGAATTTGGTACGGGCGGCGGACGACTGGTTGAACATCGCAAGCATTCTCTACTCCCGGAACAGTGGAGATCCCGCCATTTCGGATATCATGAGGGCAGCATTCGGAATGATCCGGATTATTGGATCGACGGCCTTGCTGGACGCGATGGCGTGTCTGCTACCGGGTGTATCGGCCATGGCAATGGTCGATAACAACGCGGAGTTGCGGCGGCTCAATGAGCGCGCGGCGGGGCAGCGGGCCGACGTCAGGGCGAAGGCCGGAGCTTTGGGGTATTACACGATCCGGGCGGATTACGAATTCGACGAAGATAAACGGCATGGTGAGATTGAGGTGCTTGAGGCCGTTTTTACGAAGGGCCGACACGATCTGGTTGTGGACACGGAATCGATGAACTTGAGGATAGGGCGCGACACCGACCGGCCGCAGCGCCTGTTTAAGGACGACTTTCTATTTCCTACCGGAGGAAAGGTCATTCATACAAACTACTTTGAACAGAAGGAGACGGTTGAACGAATTCAGGATTGGTTTAAGTAGCAGCGGCAATCAACCCACCTGCGTCATAATAGAAAGTAGTGACTGCTCTCTCTCTTGACGAACAGGTCACCTACCTACGTAAAGGCTTCGCGGAGGTTATTCGCGAAGAGGATCTCGGGGAACGGCTGAAATTGGGCCGTCCGCTCCGCGTGAAGGCAGGATTCGACCCGACTGCCCCAGACCTGCATCTGGGCCATACCGTCTTGCTGCGCAAGATGAAGCACTTCCAGGATCTAGGGCACACGGTCATCTTTCTCATTGGCGATATGACTGGGCTGATCGGCGATCCGACGGGCCGCAATCTGACGCGTCCGCCGATGACTCGCGCTGATATTGAGCGCAATGCGGAAACCTATAAAACACAGGTCTTCAAGATTCTCGATCCGGAGAAGACGGTCGTCGATTTCAATTCGAAGTGGCTCGAGCCGATGAAGTTCGAGGACATGATCCGGTTGTGTTCGCGCTATACCGTCGCCCGCATTTTGGAGCGTGACGATTTCTCGAAGCGCTATGAGAGCAACACACCGATTTCGGTGCATGAGTTTTTGTATCCGCTGGCGCAGGGGTACGACTCCGTCATGCTGAAATGCGACGTCGAGTTGGGCGGCACGGATCAGAAGTTCAATTTGCTGGTCGGGCGCGAGCTGCAAAAAGACTACGGGCAGCCGCCGCAGATCGTGGCCACCGTTCCGTTGCTGGAAGGGCTGGACGGCGTCGAGAAGATGTCGAAGTCGAAGGGCAACTATGTCGGCATCACCGAGACGCCGGAAGAGATGTTCAAGAAGCTGATGTCGATCAGCGACGAACTCATGTTCCGCTACTACGAGCTTCTGACCGATAAAACCGTTGCCGAGATCCAAGTGCTGAAGCGCGAGCATCCTAAGCAGACCAAGATGGAACTGGCGCGGATTATTATCGCCGACTTTCACTCGCGAGCGGCGGCGGAACGCGCGGCCGACGAATGGGTGCGCGTGGTGGCGGGCGGAGAAGTGCCTGTCGATATCGAGACCGTCAAGATGGAAGAGCCGTCGATGCGCATCGATAAAGTGCTGGCGCGGGCGGGACTGGCGCCGTCGACCAGCGAGGCGAACCGGCTGGTGAAAGCGGGCTCGGTGGAAGTGAACGGCCAGAAAATTGTTGAGTTCATCGCGTTAACGTTCCCAGGCGAGTATGTGATTCGCACGGGCAAAAAATGGAAGAAGGTTTCTGGATGACCAGACCGAAGCGGTTTTTGATGAAGTTGCCGGAGCGGGAGATCCAATTCGGCGACCGCACGCTGGTGATGGGCATTCTGAACATCACGCCCGATTCGTTTAGCGACGGCGATAAGTACATGGATCCGGATCGCGCCGTCGAGCGGGCTCTGGAACTGGAAGCACTGGGCGCCGATATTATCGACATCGGCGGGGAATCGACGCGGCCGGGCGCCGAACGCGTGGAGGCGGCCGAGGAGTTGCGGCGAATCATCCCCGTGCTGAAGAAGCTGAAGGGCAAACTGAGCATTCCGATTTCGGTCGATACCTACAAGGCCGAAGTGGCGGCGAAGGCGATTGAGCGGGGCGCGGAGATCGTGAACGACCCGAGCGGCTTGACGTTGGATCTGAACATGCCGCGCGTAGTGGGCGATGCGAATGTGGGCATCATCTTAAACCACATGCGCGGAACGCCGGAGACGTGGGCGAAGCTGGGACCGATCATCCGGCCGATGCGCGCGGTGATCGACGATCTGGCGGCGGCGATCAGCCGGGCGCGGAATGGCGGGATCGACAAGACGCGGATCATCGCCGATCCGGGGCTTGGCTTCGGCAAGCGCGGCGAACAGAACTACGAGTTGCTGGCACGGCTGGGCGAGATGGCGGAGCTCGATGTGCCGATCATGGCGGGGCCGTCGAGGAAATCGTTCCTTGGCCAGGCGGAGATGATCGAGAAGGATCGCGCGACGGCGGCGGCGATAACGGTCGCTGTGCTGCATGGCGCGCATATCGTGCGCGTGCACGACATCGCGGGGATTCGCGCGGTGTTGCAGACGGTCGATAGCATTGTGCGGAGTTTGAGCGAAGCGCCGGTGGAGGCGAAGGCGAAGAAGGCCGCGCCGCCGGCGACGCTGCGGCAGATTGCGACGGGCGAGGCGCCGAAACCGGTGCGTCCGCCGCGCGTGTTTCATGCCGAGGATCAGGAGCGACCGGCGGCGGGGGATCGTCCGCCGTATCGGCGCGAGGAGCGGTCTTTTGAGCGCGATGACCGGCCGCCTTATCGTGGCGGTGGCGGAGGGGATCGACCGCCGTTCCGAAGAGATAGCGGGGATCGTCCGCCGTTTCGCGCGGGCGGGGACCGGCCGTTTCGGAAGGATGGTCCGCCACGGGATGACCGTGGGCGTTTTTGGTCCGATGGTCCGCCGCGTGGCGACAGGCCGCCGTATCGCGGGGATGGTCCGCCACGCGGAGATCGGCCGTTTCGCAAGGACGGACCGCCGCGTGGAGATCGTCCGCCGTTTCGTGCGGGCGGGGACCGGCCGTTCCGGAAGGATGGTCCGCCGCGAGGCGACAGGCCGCCGTATCGCGGTGATGGTCCGCCTCGGGGCGATCGTCCATTTCGTAGTGACGGGCCGCCGCGCGGGGATCGGCCGTTCCGCGGGGACGGACCGCCGCGAGGGGACAGGCCGTTCCGAAAAGACGGACCGCCGCGTGGTGATCGGCCATTTCGTGGCGATGGGCCGCCTCGCGGGGATCGGCCATTTCGAAAAGATGGTCCGCCGAGAGGGGACCGGCCGTTCCGGAAGGACGGGCCGCCTCGTGGTGGAAAGCCCAGCGGTTTCAAGGGCAAGGGCGGCGGGTTCAAGCCTCCCCGTCCGCGCCGCGACGATTAGTGTGAGCCGCTAACCGAGATAAATCCTGGAAGCAGTTGCTTGGCCACGCGGCCTGCGGCGAGATCGTCGCGGGTGGCGAGCGTGGCCGGGAGATCGACGCGCGGCTGCGGCGTTTTTCCGGCGTGTTTGTCGGTGATGGCTTTGACTGAGTCGTAACCCATCCGGAAGGGGTCTTGTAGGATCAGCGAGTCGATCCAGCCTTCCTTGAGATCGGCGACCAGTTGATCGGAGGCGTCGAAGGCGACGAGTTTCACGGTCCTGTTTTGCCGCGATTTTAAGGCCTGGACGGCACCTGAGGAACTGGACTCGTTGTCGGCGAAGATGCCGCCGAGGTCGGGGTGCGCGGTGAGGAAATTTTCGGTGATCGACATGGAGCGGGCGCGATCGGCCATGCCGAATTGCATACCGGCGAGAGTGATGTTGGGAAACTTCGCTTTGAGTTCTTCGGCAAAGCCGTCTTCGCGCTCCATGGTGGACGCGCTGCCGGCCATGAAGCCGACGACGGCGACCTTCCCCTTACCTCCGAGCATTTCGCCAAGGCGGCGAGCGGCCATGCGGCCGCCTTCCTTGTTATCGGTGGCGATGTAGCTGACGCGTTGGGCGGTGTCGACATCGGAGTCGTAGATCACGGTGGGGATGCCGGCGGCGGTGGCGCGTTCGACAACGCTGACCATGGCCTTCTTGTCGACGGGCGCGAGGGCGATCCCGGCGAGTCTGCGATTGACCATCGACTCGACGATGTCCTGCTGGCGCTTGGCGTCGATCTCGAGCGCGGGCGCGTTCCACTCAATCGTGTAGCCGGATTCGGCGGCGGCTTTTTCGGCGCCGGCCTTCACTGTGAGCCAGAAGATGTGATTGGCGCCTTTCGGCACGACGCCGATGACTTTGCTTTCCTGTTTCTGGCAGGCGGCGGTGACAAGGAGCGCGGCGATGAGGGCGATGAGAGCGTGCATGGTAGGTTTATTTTATATGGCGTTGGTGAAGGCGGGCGCGTTGGCGGCGATGGGACCGGGATCGATGACGGAAGTTCGCGAGGGCGATGAGCGAGTCGTGGTGTGCAATGTCGAGGGCGCGTTGTACGCGATCGACAATGTGTGTCCACACGCGGGCGCACCGCTGGCGCAGGGCGCGTTGCACGGGCATATGGTTGTGTGTCCGTTTCATGCGTGGGAGTTCGACTGCCGCACGGGCGAGTGCGATTTTAATCCCGCCGTTGTGCAGCGGCGGTTTGCTGTGACGGTTCGCGACGGAGATGTTTATGTCGAGGTCTAATGCCTGAATTGCCGGAAGTGGAAACGATCGTGCGGTCGCTGGCGCCGCGGTTGCGCGGACGGCGCGTGGTGTCGGCGGAGTATCTCGCGCCTCGGGCGTTGCGAGGCACGGCCGAGCCGCCGATCATTGGGCACGAGGTGCGCGAGGTCACGCGGCACGGCAAGTTCATCCTGCTGCGATTCGATCACGGCGCGCTGGCGATTCATCTCGGCATGACCGGCAAGCTGCTGATTGATGGCGAGGCGACGCCGTATCTGCGCGCCGAGATTGTGTTCGACAAATGCCGGCTGCTGTTTGACGATATTCGGCAGTTCGGCAAGATGGCGTGGAGCACGAAGCTGCCGGGCGGGCCGGAGCCGTTCGATATCGATGGCGCGACGTTTGCGAAGATGCTGCGCGCGCGGCGCGGCGTTGTGAAGCCGTTGCTTTTGAATCAGGGATTCGTGCGCGGGCTGGGCAATATTTATGTGGATGAGGCGCTGTTTCGCGCGGGGATTGATCCGAGGGCTCTTGCTTGTAACGTTTCCGTTGCACGGGCGGTGAAGCTGCATGGGCATATTGTGGAAGTGCTGCGGGAGGCGATTGAGCGAGGGGGATCGTCGATATCGGATTACGTGGATGCGGACGGCCAGCGCGGCGGTTTTCAGGAAGCGCACCGGGTGTATGGGCGCGAGGGGGAGCCGTGTGTGGTGTGCGGCAGACGTGTGCTTCGGATCGTGTTGGGGCAGCGTGGTACGCATTATTGTGCGTTTTGCCAGCGGCGTTGATATAATGTGTCTTTAGGGCCACCCTAGCTCAGTTGGTAGAGCGGCTGATTCGTAATCAGCAGGTCGCCGGTTCGATCCCGGCGGGTGGCTCCAGCTAACCTTTCCCCCTTCAGTTGATTGCAGACATTTCCAGCGCCTCGCCGGAAACGGCCACTTGGGTAGTGTGCCCATTTTTGTGCCCACCCCGAACCTTCTCCATCGCTTCGAGAATGTCCGCTTCGCTTGGATGAACGTACCGCTTCGTGGTGTTCATGTCGGTGTGGCCCGCCAAAACGTGAAGGGTAAACGGGTCCATGTGCTTTGCCCATCGGGTGATGCAAGTGTGGCGGAAGGTGTAGAGAACGAACGGCACCACGCCTGAAGCCTTCAGCGCCGCCGCTTGCTGCTTCTTCAGTGTGGACCCTTCGATGTGGCCGCTTTTCGTCTCCGCCGGGAAGATCCAATCCGATGTTGCGCCGACCCGCCGCATCTCCAGAATGCCAAGCACCCGCTTGGACGCCGGGATGCGACGGCGGGAACCGCGTCCCTTACCCGTGTGAATCTCAAGTGCCCCATCTCGAAAGTTGTCCTGCCACTTCAGCCGGAAACACTCTTCCGGCCTGAGTCCGCAGTCAATCAGTAGCGTAGCCACGTCCCGCAAGAGATAGGCATCCGGCTTTCTCGGCTGTTGGCCCCGCTTCACCGCCCGGACGCCTTCTAGCGCCCGCGTGTAGGCTTCCGTCTGCCTGTGCCCAAGGTCCGAAGCCGCCTCCAGGTACTTCCGTTCCTCTTCGAGCGTCAAAACCCGCTCCCGGTGGTTCTCGCCGCCCATCAGCCGGACGCGAGGCAGAATCGTGGAAACCTTGCCCCACTCCTCCGCCAGGTGGAAAACCCGCCGCAAGGTGGCAAGGTCCCTGTTCACCGTGGCTATCTGAACCTGCCCGGCTTGCCGATGCGCCACGAAGCCCGCGATGTGCTCCGCCGTGATCTGATCCAGTGGAAGGCCCGCCAGCTTCGAGTATGCCGCCAGGTTCGCCACGCTGTTCTCGTAAAAGCGAACGGTATTCGGCTTCGCCGCTTTCGTGGTGCGGACGAACGGCAGGAAGTCTGCGTCCATGAACTTCTCAAGGGAAGGAACCGGCTTCTTCTCCCGTATGCCGACTTCGCCTTTCGCGCGGGAAGCCTTGTCCGCCGCCTCCATCTGTTCGGCGGTTCGCTTGTTCCCCTGCTTCGTGCTTTCCCGGACTTGTTCGCCGTTCCAGACGAACTTGTACCACCACACCCGGCCACGCTTGTAGACTGACATCTATTTACCCTCTTTCTTCGCTACCTTCGATCCATCTTTCCGTGGTCGTCCGCCCATCTTTCCCCACGCCGACAACTGCTCGGGCGTGTGTTTCGCCGCGCGCGCTTTGCCGCCTTCCGCGCCGGTCTTTTGGAAGTACTTGAGCACTTTCTTTGGAATTCTTGTCGCCATACCTAAACAGTAAACCTATTGATGCCCTAACGCGACAATATGGCGGTGCACCACCTCGGCGTCCAATGTTTGCGACGGTCCCCGCGCACCGCAGGAGACTCGCGCAGCCTTTGCGAA
>VFZQ01000217.1 GCA_016871135.1 Acidobacteriota bacterium
GCTATGAACGGGTGTGTTTTGGGCTAAAAGCTGGCGACGGCCGCGGCTTCGTCGTCGAAGACGGCGAAGACGGTGTAGAGCTTCGTAATCTGCAATAGATCCTGCACCCGTTTGGTGAGGTTCAGCAGCTTCAGCTCGCCGCCCGCGTTGGACACCGACGTAAACGCCGAGACGAGTTCGCCGATTCCGGACGAATCGATATACGTTACATTGCCGAGGTTGAGGACGATCTTCTTGTTCCCGGCTTCGACGAGTTTGCGGACCGTATCGCGGATCGCGACCGCGCCTTCGCCCAACGTGATCTTACCGCTCACGTCTACTACTTCCACGCCGCCGTTTTGGCGGATGCTAATTGTTGCGCTCATATTTGTCTCCTTCGTCTCCACGCGCTCGACGCTCCTTGTTTGGCGGAGACTGCTCGCTGTCGTGAGATACTTTCACAGTATAGCCGCGCCGCCATGCCGGAAATCATCCCAGCCGAAGTTCTACTCACCGGCCCCGATGGGGACCCTTGCAAAATACGTCTCGACGACTCGCCGTTCATCCTCGGCCGCTCGGAGACCGTCCAGTTGTCAATGCCCGGAGACACGATGTTGTCCCGCCAGCATTGCGCGTTCGAATGGAATGGCACGGCCTGGCACGTCCGCGACATGGGTAGCAAGAATGGCACGTCGATCAACGGCCAGCCGCTTGTGCGCGAACACCTGCTTGTGCCGGGCGATATTGTTGTCGCGGGACGTCAGCAGATTGAATATGAAGTAAGCCAAGTTGTCGAAGCGCCTCCCGTGCCGAGCCCCGTCGAGTTCGTCGACGATCCGAGCAGTGAGGGCATGAAGCCGGATTCGACATTTATCATCCGGCTCGATTCGGCCAAGTTTTCGACCAAACCCGCCGCGGCGCCGGCCGATCTCGATCGCTCGCACAAGCGCATGGAGTCGCTAATCAAAGCGGGCCGCGAGTTGTCTTCGTTCCGGCCGCTGCAAGAGCTGTTCGGCGTGGTTCTCGATATCGCGCTCGAAGCGGTTGGCGCAAAACGCGGTGTGCTGTTGGCCGTCGAGAACGGCGAGTTGGTTCCGAAAGCGAATCGCGGAGACGGTTTCAAGGTGTCGACCGCGGTGCGCGACAAGATCATGCGCGATCGCTCTTCGCTGCTTGTGCAGGACGCGAGCGCGGACTCCTTGCTGAAGGCGAGCCAAACCATCGTGCAGCAGCGCGTGCGCAGTCTGATGGCCGTGCCGCTGCAGACCGAAGCGCAGGTCATTGGCATCTTGTACGTCGACTCGCCAAACGTTGTGCACCCGTTCGACGCCGACGATCTCAGCATGTTGACGGTGTTCGCAAACATCGCGGCGATACGGATCGAACACGCTCGGCTTATCGAAGTCGAACAGGCCGAGCAGTTGCTGGCGCACGACCTCGATCAGGCCGCCGTCATTCAACGCGGACTGTTTCCTCAAGCGCCGCCGAAGGTGGAAGGGCTCGATCTGGCGGGGCGCAGTTTGCCGTGCCGGTCGGTGGGGGGCGACTACTTCGACTACATTCCGCTCGCCGATGGGCGCCAGCTTGTGATTGTCGCCGACGTTTCGGGCAAGGGCCTGGCGGCCTCGCTGCTGATGTCGAGTCTGCAGGCGCGGGTGCAGGCGCTGGCCGAGTTGGAGACCGACATCGCGAAATTGACATCGCGGTTGAACCACTCGATTAAGGCGAACACGCCGGACAACAAATTCATCACCGGCTTTTTCGCGGCGATACATCCGCAGACCGGTGCGATGGAGTATTCCAACGCGGGCCACAATCCGCCGGTGATCGTGCGCGCCAACGGCGAGACGGAGTTGCTGACCAAGGGCGGACCGGTGCTCGGCATCCTGCCGAACATTCCTTACGCCGGCGGCACAACAGTCCTGAACAAAGGCGACCTGCTGGTGATGTACAGCGACGGCGTTTCGGAAGCGCCAAATGCGCAGGGCGAAGAATTCGGCGAAGAGGCCGTGGGCCAGATCGCGGCGTCATGCCGCGATCGGTCGGCGAACGAGGTGCTGATGGAAATAGCACGGCAGTTGCGTGTGTTCTTGGGCGACCTGTCTCCGACCGACGACGTGACGATGGTGGTCGCGAGGAAGACGTAGCTATTCGAGCGCGGAGAAGCGGGCCATCGGCTCGTTGTTCAACACGCGTTTCCACCACTCGTAGTAGAGCGGCGTTTTGCGATAGCCGGAGTGATCGCTCTTGACGGCTTTGTGGCGGTCGAGCACGTAGACGTTCAGGCATTTGTCGAGGATGACCTTCGGATGTTCGGGGCCGTTCTTGCCGAGCGCACGATCGAGCTGCGCGAAGGTATAGATTTTCAGCACTGAGTCGTCCTTGGAGTGCAAGACGAAACATCGGCCGCATTCGTCCATCGCCTCGTTGAACTCTTGCGCGGGTTCGAGGGCTTCGTTATCGACCGCGGGCGCGGTGAGAATCAGATTGTCGACCCAGAGATCAGACTGTGCTGACAGCGCTTGCAGCGCGACACGGGCACCGAGCGAGTGGGTCTGCACGTCGAGCGTCTTCGCGCTCGATGCGATCAGCTTGCCGAGGTCGTAGAAGTACTCCGACGAACCATTGGCGGCGGGAACGGCGGCGAAGAAGCTAATGCGCAGCCGCCAGCTTGGCCACGCGAAGCCGATGACTTCGGTGTAGTTGGGCTCACCGATGAGACCTTCCTTTTGCAGCCCTTCCTCCAAGACCTTGTAGGCGGCGGCAACGTTCTTCATTGGTGTGCGGTAGCCGTGGACCAATACCAGCACGTGCTTGCCGCGCACGCGCTCGACCAGTTCGCCCTGCGTCAGTTCGGTGAACTGGTTAAGGTTGGCAAGATTGGGATAGTCGCGAATCTCAATCTCGTCCGCGAACAGATGATCGGATGTGAATTCTTTACGGCAGCTAACGAGGATCATGTCTTTATAGTGCGATCAGATCGCCGAACGTTTCAACGCGACCAGTAGCCTTGGCGTGTGACGGCATTCGCGCCGGCGACAGTGACCGTTATCGTGTGATACCCCGGAGGGCCGGAGGCGGGGAAGCTGGCGACGTACTGGCCGTGCAGTTCCTCGCTGATTTGTTCGATGGCTTTTTCAAGCGACTTGAGCGTCGCGAAGCCGATCTTGCGGCCACCGCCGTGTGCCGTCAACGCTTGCGCGGTATTCGTCTTGCCGAGGCGAATAAGCGCGTCGATGCCGGCGGTGAGGTCCATTGGCGCGCCGGATTGTTTGAGGTCCGTGCCGCGCGTGGTCCATTGCGTTTTCGAGTTCGAATATGTGGCGGCGTAGATTTGCACGTTTTCGCGCTGCAGCATTTCGAGCGTCGCTTCGAGGGTTGTCTCGCTGCCGCGATCGCGGCTTTCGCCGATGACGAGGATGATACGGCGATCGCCCGGCGGCCTGCGCCTGAACATTTCGACGGCAGCCGCGATGGCGTCGAGCATCTTGCCGCCGCCGCTTCTTTGCGGCGCGGCTTGTTGAAACGCGCGGGCGATCAACCGTTCGTCCTGCGTAAAGTCCCGCATGACATCAATGGTGTGCGAATAACCGATCACCGCGGCCACACCTCGCTCACCGGCAAGCAGCGGCTGTATCATCGCGCCCGCTTTGGCGATCTTCAGCAACGCGGGGCCGCTCGACGCGGTGCGCTGGATGAGCACGGCGATGGCAACGGGCGATGAGGTAAATTCGATCGGATCGATTGTGGCCTTCACGGGGCGGCCATTGTCGAGCACGGTGAAGGCCGCGGTTTCGAGTCCGTTGATTAACTTGCCGTTCTTGCCGGTCACCGTTACCGGCGCGATGACGACGGGGACTGTCGCCTTGAAGGACACATCCTGTGCGGCCAGCGCCACACTCGTAAGAATCAGGTTTCGAATCACTCGGAACTGTGACGTTACAACTCGACCCCAAGTTCCGCCATTGTGACGACGCGCTGCCTGGTCATTGCGTCGTGACCTAGAATGGCCGTCAATGCGGCGGTTGCGCCGACCTTCCAATCGGCGCGATTCGTGCCCGTACCCTTGACGAGATCGAAGAACATGCGGGTATGCGCGTGCTTCGGCTCTTCGGGTTTGGTGTGTAGCGGTTCTTCCCTGGTGGCGGTGTCGTGGAAGTAGACCGAGGCTGTCGTCATGATATCGGCCGCGCCTTTTTCGCCGTAGACGTAGACCATCTGGTTGCTGTTGGGAAGGCGTCGAGGATGAAACACGTTCTGCGTGAAGGTCATCTTGGCGCCGTTCGCATACTCGTAGACGAGGTTGCTGTTGTCGAAGATCGTGCGGCCCGTGGGTTGACCTTTGTAGCGCATCACACTGCCGAATCCAACGGCTTTCACCGGGACCATGTTCGCAGCCCAGTTGCAGAGATCGAGGTTGTGCACGGACTGTTCGATGAGATAGCCGCCGCTCTTTGAAACGTCGAAGTACCAATCGCCTGAAGTGCCGTCGTGTGGCAGATCGGCCGACGCGTGGCGCTGCGCTTTGATCTGATAAACCTCGCCGATCACGCCCGCATGAATCTTGCCGACGGCGGCGATCAACGAACTCATCGAGCGCATCTGCTGGCCCGCGACGAAGACCTTGTTCGACTTCTTGGCGGCGCGCACAATGTCGCGCACCTGGCGCGCGTTTACGCCGATGGGCTTTTCGCAGTAGACATGTTTGCCGGCTTCGAGGGCGGCGATGGCCATCTCGGCATGCAGGTGCGGCGGCGTGGCGACGTAGACGGCGTCGACGTCCTTGCGTTCGATAACGCGCCGCCATTCCTTCGTCGTGAACGGGTTGTCCTTACCGGCGGCGGAGGCGGCCTTGTCGAGGCGATCCGGCTTCAAGTCGCATATGGCGGCGACGCGGGTGTCGGGCTGATCGATGACGGAGGTCAGCAGATACGATCCGCGGTTGCCGGTGCCGATTACGGCGGTTCCGACACGTTCGTTGGGGGCCTGCGCGAATGCGGCAGCGGCGGAAGAAAGCAGAAATGTTCGGCGACTCATGCGCCTATCGTTATATCACTGCGGAGAGTCCGCGGAGGACCGACTCGATGTATTCGCGCGATCGGCGCGCCAGTGTGTCGACGCCTTCTGCGGTGCGAGGACGCGGCACGAGCGGTTCGAAGATGTTCTCGAAGGCGAGCGGCATCGTGAGGCCGGTACGCATTACGGGGCGCAGAAGTCTGTAGTGATCGATCTCGCCGAAGCCGGGGCCGCAGTCTTCGTCCTTCGGCGTGTTGCGATGATCCTTGATGGCGAAGGCGCGAATAAACGGAGCGCAGTCGGCGATCTCGGCGATGGGATCGTTGTTTTCGTAGTCGAGAACATTGCCGGCGTCGTAACAAACATGCACGGAATCTTCGGCGACTTCGCGCACGATTTTGATGCAGTCGCGGCCGGTCGCCGTGTTGCCGCCGTGTTGTTTGATGACGACTGTTACGCCGGCGGCGCGTGCCTCCGGCGCCATGGACTTGAGATTACGGACGAAGGCGTCGCGCTCGCCGCCGGTTGTTTTGCCGAAGGTGAGGAGGAATGGGATGCCCGCTGCGTGGGCCTGTGCGATGCGGCGGCGATGGGCGTCGAGCGCTGACGGCGCTTCGAGGTTCACCGTGGCGAACATCATTACGGGCGTGAGTCCAGCGGCCTTCGACTGATCGGCTTTCGCCTTCGCTTCTGCTGGAGGCGCATCGACGGCGAGCAGCGGCTTGCCGAAATGATTGACGCCCCATGCAACGTACTCGTAACCCGCCGCGCGAATGCCTTCGAGAGACCGTTCGAACGAAAACGCCGAGTAGGGCAGTGTCATGCAGGCGAGTTGAAAGCGTGTGGGCGCGCCGGGTTGCGCGAGCGCGGCCATCGAACAGGCGAGTGCGGAGCGGCGTGTCACACGTTTTCCGGAACGACGAACGGCTTGCGATAGTTGCGCTTGAGCATCTGATTCGCCTCGGAGTCGCCGATGAATTTTTCGGCGTTTGCATCGAAGGTCAACTGGCGCTGCAGGCGATACGAAATGTTGCCCAGGTGTGCGAGACCCGACGCCAAGTGCGCCGTCTCGACCGGGCCGTTTTGGTCGGAAGTCTTGCGGCTTTGCACGGCTTTGATGAAGTTGGCAAAGTGATCGCCGCCCGCTTTGTGCGTGGGGCCGGGCTCGCGTTTCTGGCCCATGAAAATGGCATAGCGATCGTAGCCATAGATGACCAGATAGCCCTCCGAGCCATAGAAAATATTGCCGACCGACGCGCCATGTTCGTCGTTAGTACACCAGTGCCGGACTTCGAATTGGATGAGTTTCTGTTGCTCGGGGTAGTGGTAGAGCGAGGTCTGCACTTCGGGCGTTTCTTTGTCGTCATCGAAAAGGAACTTGCCGCCCATCGATGTGATCTTCGCTGGGAGCGTATCGAGGCCGAGTCCCCACATGCACATGTCGGTTTCGTGAATGCCCTGGTTGCCGACGTCGCCGTTGCCGTAATCCCAATGCCAGTGCCAGTTGTAGTGGACGTGGCGTTCCGAGAAGGGCCGCGCCTGCGCGGGGCCTTGCCAGAGGTCGTAGTCGAGTTCGGCGGGCACGGGCGAAGGCTGTTTCCTGCCGATGCTTGGGCGCCAGCGGAAGACAAGCCCGCGGGACATGTAGACCTTGCCGATAGTGCCTTTGCGAAGGTGCGCGACGGCTTCCTGCAGCGCTTCGCTGGAGCGGAGTTGCACTCCGTGTTGCACGATGCGTTTGTATTTGTGCGCTGCCTCGACCATCTTGCGGCCTTCCCAAATGCCGTGGGAGCCGGGCTTTTCGACGTAGACGTCCTTACCGGCCTGACAGGCCCAAATCGTCGCGAGCGCGTGCCAGTGATTGGGCGCCGCGATCGACACGGCGTCGATGTCCTTGCGTTCGAAAACCTTGCGCAGATCCTGTTCGAGCGAGACCTTGCGATTAAAGCGCTTCTCGAACGCGTCGCCGGTTTTCCGCGCGACGCGCAGATCCGGATCGCACAGGCAGACGACTTCGGCTTCGGGAACATTGCCGAATCCGGCGATGTGATCCTTGCCCCGGCCGTTCACGCCGAGCACGGCGACGCGTACCTTCGAGTTCGCCATGACTTTGCGGGTGGACACGGCGGCGGCGCTGGCGGCCATGAAAAACGTTCTGCGGGAACTCATCGTAGGCGCAGAATATCATATGGCGCGGGCGCGGACCGGTTTCTCCGAGCGTTGCGGTGTATACTCGCTTCGTGACGCGCCGTAATTTCCTTGCCGCCCTCGCGACTCCCGCCGCGGCCCAACCGCCGAAGCTCCCCAACATCGTGCTGATCTACGCCGACGACCTCGGTTCTGGCGATCTCGGCTGCTACGGCCATCCGCTGATCCGCACGCCCCATCTCGACCGCATGGCCGCCGAAGGAATTCGCTTCACGCAGTTCTATTCGGCCGCACCGCTGTGCTCTCCTAGCCGCGCCGCGCTGATGACCGGCCGGTACCCCATCCGCAGCGGAATCAATTTCGTGTTATTTCCGGACTCCACCGGAGGGATTCCCGACTCGGAACTCACTATCGCTCAACTGCTGAAACAGCGCGGCTACGCCACGCAGATCGTCGGGAAATGGCACCTTGGCCACTTGCCGCAATACCTTCCCACCAAGCACGGCTTCGACAATTACTTCGGCATCCCCTACTCCAACGACATGAGTCTGAAGACCAATACGGTCTACGACGAACTCGCCGTGAAACGAGGGACCAAACGCCCGGCCGCCGCGCTGGACCGGTATCGCAACCTGCCGGGCGTTCCGCTGATGCGCAACGAGGAGGTGCTTGAGCGCGATCCGGATCAGACCCAACTCACCGCCCGCTACACCGCCGAGGCTACCGCCTTTCTGAGAGGCGCCGTCAAAGCGAAGAAGCCCTTCTTCCTCTACTTCGCCCACACGATGCCACATGTGCCGCTCTTTGCCAGCGAGAAGTTTCTTGGAAAGAGCCGCGCCGGGCTGCACGGCGACACGGTCGAGGAGCTCGATTGGTCGGTCGGCGAAGTGCGCAAGACGCTCGCCGACCTCAAGGTCGACC
>VFZQ01000218.1 GCA_016871135.1 Acidobacteriota bacterium
GCAGTGGCGCACTAGGAGCCCAGTTTCGTATCCATCGCAAGTACGTGCACATGCGCCGGGCGATAGAAACCGTGGAAATCTTTCGGCGCGCTGCATGACACAAGTGGATGAGCAATTGCGGGGGGTCGGTCAAACTTCGCAGGCATCCGGTTTGAATTCCGAACTACTACCGGATCGGATGCGATAAACTCGCCAGTGATGAGGATTTACCTACTTGCCGCGGCGGCGGCCGGTGTTTGGGCGCAAAGCGGATTTCAAGCGCGGTGCTCGGTTTGTCATGGAGTCGATGGGAATGGGGGCGAGCATGCGCCGTCGATCCTTCCGGCGCTTGCGACGAAGAACGATGACGAGCTTGCGGCCGTGATTCGCGATGGCGTGCCGCGGAAGGGCATGCCGGCGTTTGCGCAGTTGCCGGCCGAGGAGGTGAAAGCGATCGTCGCAGCCATGCGCGGCATGCAGCAGCGGCGACGGCGGGGCTTTCAACCGGTGCGCCAAAGGATTTCGTTGACCAACGGCGGAACGCTTGAGGGACTCGTAACTGCGAAGACGTCACGCGAAATGCAGTTGCGCACCGACGATTCGAAGCTTCATCTATTGCGTGCCGAGGGCGAGAGGTATCGCGAGGTAACGTCGCAGAACGATTGGACTTCGATGCACGGGCAACTGAGCGGCAACCGGTATTCGCGGATGACGCAGATCAATGCCGCGAACGCTTCGAAGCTGGCCGTGAAGTGGGTTTACGCCGTTCCGAATGCTGGAAGACTGCAAGGTACGCCGCAGGTTTACGGCGGCATCATGTACGTCACGAATACGAACACGGTCATCGCGCTGGACGCAGGATCGGGCGCGCGGATCTGGGAATATTCGAAGCCCGCAACGCAGGGTTTGATCGGAAATGCGCGGTCGCCAGGGAACAATCGGAGCGTTACGATCGCCGGCGAGGCTGTGTTCATGCAGACCGATCACGCGCACTTGATCGCGCTGAACCGGCACACGGGCGCGGTCTTGTGGGACACCGAAATGGCGGATTATCGCCAGAATTACAACGCAACTGGGTCGCTGCTGGCGGTGGAAGATTTGATCGTCGCGGGAACGGCCGGAGGCGAGCAGGGCGTGCGAGGATTCCTGGCCGCATATGACCAGAAGTCCGGCAAGGAGGTCTGGCGTTTCTGGACGATCCCGGCGCGCGGCGAGCCGGGTTCGGAGACCTGGGAAGGCCCGGGCATCGACCATGGCGGCGGGCCGACTTGGCTGACGGGCAGCTATGATCCGGAGGTGAAGCTTGTGTATTGGCCAACCGGCAACGCAGGCCCGGACTTCAACGGTGATAATCGCAAGGGCGATAACTTGTACACGTGCTCGATCATAGCGCTCGATGTCCGGACCGGCAAGTTGAAATGGCACTTTCAGCCGACGCCGCATGACGAGTGGGATTGGGACGCGGTGGCGCCTTTGGTGTTGACCGATGCGAATTGGCGCGGGCAACCGCGGAAGCTGTTGCTACAGGCGAATCGGAATGGGTTCCTATATGTCCTCGACCGGTTGAATGGGAAGATGCTGATGGCCTCGCCGATGGTGAAGAAGTTGACGTGGGCCAAGGAGATCGCACCCGATGGGCGGCCGGTGATGAATCCGAATTCCGTGCCGACTCTCGAAGGACAACTGATTTGCCCGGCTGTCGAGGGCGCGGCGAACTTCTTTTCGACCTCCTACAATCCGGCGACGCGGCTGTTCTATGTGAACACTCTCGAACGCTGCGCGGTGTATACAAAACGGCCGATCGAGCCATGGCGGGCGGGAGGCAACTACGGCGCGGGTGGCGGACGGCGGGATCTTAACGATAAGCCGCAAAAATTCCTGCGCGCGTTCGACATCGAGACCGGCAAGGTGAAGTGGGAGGTGCCGCAGAACGGGCCGGGCGATACGTGGACGGGTACGATGACGACGGCGGGCGGGATCGTCATTTTTGGCGACGACGAAGGAGCGCTGGCGGCGGCAGACGCCGCGACCGGCAAGCGGCTCTGGAGTTATCCGTTCACTGAGAACCTGCACACCTCGCCGATGACCTACATGTTCGACAACAAGCAGTATGTGTCGATGATCGTGGGCAGCGTGGTGTATGCGTTCGGGCTAAATTAACTGGCGTGGAAGCAGCGAGCTCCAATCCGGCCGATGAATTCGCCGGCCGGATTGGAGTCGAACGCAATAGCGAAAAACCCGCTTCGGAAAGTAGGCGCTGCGTTGCTAAAAACTGACGATCGATGCGAACGAGCCAGCTTCGAGACTGGCCCCGCCGACAAGCGCTCCGTCTATTTCCGGCTGCGCCATCAGGCCTTTGACGTTGTCCGGCTTGACGCTACCGCCGTAGAGAATGCGGACTTTCGAAGCGGCATCGGCGCCGTACTTCGCATTGACCAGACCGCGGATAGTGCGGTGCGCGTCAGCGGCCATGTCTGGCGTTGCGACCTTGCCGGTGCCGATGGCCCAGACGGGTTCGTAAGCGATGACAATTTGCGCGAACTCGTCGGTCGAAAGGCTGGCGATGCCGCCGTTGAACTGCGTTGTGAGCACGACATCCGTCTGATTCGCCTCGCGCTCGGCGAGCATTTCGCCGACGCATACGATCGGTTTCAAACCCGCGGCCAGAGCGGCTTTGGTTCGTTCGAGGACCGTCGCATCCGTCTCGCCGAAAAACTGGCGGCGTTCGCTGTGACCGATGATCACCCACTCGGCGCCGCTGGCTTTGATCATCGGGCCTGAGATCTCTCCGGTGAATGCGCCTTCGTTCTTCCAATACAAGTTCTGAGCGCCGATCCCGACACGCGACCCTTTGGCGGCGTCGACGGCGGCCGCGATGTTGACGAACGGCGGACAGATGGCGATCTCGCAGTGCTTGGCCTCAGCAACCAGCGGCAGGAAGGCGGCGAAAAAGTCTTTGGTTTGGGCGGGCGTTTTGTACATCTTCCAATTGCCGGCCATTAGCGGGGTTCTCATAGTTGCGGTAAGAAACTTGTTCCTTTCGGGATGGTGACGTTGAAGTTTTGGGCGACTGTCGCGCCGATGTCGGCAAGGGTCGCGCGCGTGCCGAGGTTGGACGACTTGGTCTTCGGCGAGTAGCAGAGAAGCGGTGTGTATTCGCGACTGTGATCGGTGGACGGCGTGGTTGGATCGCAGCCGTGGTCGGCGCAGAAGATGGCGAGGTCGTCTTCGTTCATCGCGGCCTGCAACGACGGCAGCCAGGCATCGCATTCCTCCAGCGCGCGCGCGTAGCCCTCGACGTCGTTGCGATGCCCGTAGAGCATGTCGAAGTCGACGAGGTTTACAAAGATGAGGCCGTCCTTGGTATGGTCCATCGCTTCGAGCGTGGTGGACATTCCTTCGCCATTGGTCTTGGTCTTGTCGTAGACGGAGATGCCGCGGCCGAGGAATACGTCGAAGATCTTGCCAACACTGTGAACGGGAACTTTGGCCGCGTGGAGTTGATCCAGCAGCATGCCGCGAGGCGGCGGGACGGCGTAGTCCTTACGATTCGACGTGCGTTTAAATTCGCCGGATTCGCCTGTGAACGGACGCGCGATGACACGGCCGACTTCGTTCGGTCCGCGCAATAAGTCACGCGCGGTCTCACAGATCTTGTAGAGTTCCCAGAGCGGAATCACGTCTTCGTGCGCGGCAATCTGGAAAACGCTATCGGCCGATGTGTAGACGATCGGCGAACCGGTGCGAACGTGCTCGTCGCCGAGTTCCTTGATGATCTCTGTGCCCGACGCAGCTTTGTTGCCGAGTGTACCGCGGGCGATCTTATCTTCGAACGGACGCAGAATCTCGGATGGAAAGCCGTTTGGGAAAAGCGGGAACGGCTTGTCAAGATGAATGCCGACCATCTCCCAATGGCCCGTTGTCGTGTCCTTGCCGGGAGAGGCGAGCGTACATTTGCCGAAGGCGCCCTTTGTGTCGGCGGCCGGAGGGATACCGTTCAACGGCTTGATATTGCCAAGGCCCAACGCGGCGAAATTGGGCAACTGCATCCGCCGTAGTTTGGCGATGTTGCCGATGGTGTCGCTCCCAATGTCGCCATAGTCGGCGGCGTCGGGCATTTCACCGATGCCGGCGCTATCGAGGACGATCCAAATGATGCGGCGGAACACGTTATTCGCTCAGAATCCGCTGCACGCGCTCGGAGAGCATGTCGACGAATTTCTCGGGGATGAAGCCGTTCATGCGACTGGCGATTTCACCGCGTTTGTTTAAGATGACGGTCGTGGGAATTGAACTGACCGTAAGCAGGCGCGAGAGGCCGTCTTCGAAGTAGACATTCTGCGACCACTTGTTATTCTGCAGGAACGGTTTGACGAGCGATTTGTCTTCATCGGTATTCAGATAAACGAAAACAACGTCGTCGCGGCCCTTGAAGCGTTCCTTGGCCTGCTCGTAGAGCGGATGTTGCGTGCGGCACGGGCCGCACCAGGTTGCCCAAAAATCCAAAACAACGACCTTTCCTTGCAGCGAGGCGACGGGGAGTTTTTCTCCGTTGACGCCAGTGAGGACGTACTCGACGGGTTTGACTTTCACGGCATTGGGATCGATCTCTCGGAGACGTGTGATCTTGCCCTCATTCCATCGATTGAGCCGATCGTGAGCGGCGAGAAGGAAGTCGCCAAGGCCCTTTTCCTCGGCATGATTTTTCTTCCACGCAAGCCGCATGGCTTCAAGATCCTCGGCACGCTTGCCTTCACCAGCAACAAAACTGTCGGCGTAAGCGGCAGCCGCGGAGTCCCATTTTTCAAGCGCGGCTCGGGCGATGGCGAGTGTGCGGGCGTTGTCGTCGAAGGGATAGGTGGCGAACGCTTTCTCTGCTTTGCCTTCGGCTTCGGCCGCTCTGCCGAGACGGATCAACGCAATGGCCTGCACGTTGAGCGAGCGGCTCAGCCCCATGTCAAGATCCATCCGAGTTTGCCAGCGAATCTTTTCTTGCGGTCCTTTAGGTTCGATCGACTTAAGCACCTGCTCCCACTTGACGGCCCGCGCGAGCGCCTTTTCCGCCGAGGACTTATCGTTAATGCGGCCCAAGGCGCGCGCAACCGCTTCGAGCGTTTGGATGTCTTCACTTTCGCGAGCGAGTACAGCTTCGCCCCACTTGATAATGCGGGCGTCGTCGTTGATGTCGCGGGCGGCTTTGACCAGAGCTCGTTCCATCTCCCAGCGCGACTTCGACTCGGGGTACCTTTTCAAATGCCGTTCGAGAGCGTGGATGAATTCGTGGCTCGATTGGCCGGCTTCGGCTAGAGCGTTATTGAGATCGTTTTGTTCCTGTTCGGGCAGTTGCGTTTGCGCGAACACAAAGGATGCTGCTATGGCGCTGAGTAGAATCGACTTCATTGTTGTTTGACAGGTTCGGCGGGAGGCGGGTTTCGGAAAGCACTCGCAAGCTGGGAGGCGCGATCGCGCGCCATGTTCATGTAGCTTTCGCTCTTAACGATACGATCGAGCCACTTCAAATACTGATCGGGCGCGACGAGGCGTTTCTTTTCCCAGGCGATTTGAATTTGCAAGATGATCTTGTTGACGCCCAGTTTGTCGAAGCGCGCGGAGCGTTCGAGTTCCATCAGCAAGCGCTCCGATTCGGTGATGCGTTCAAACCAATCGGCGAGCGCCCGAGCGTCGAGATCGGTCGTGTAGTTGAACTTCTGTTCCTGCGCCTTCGGACCGTCTTCATAGCGCAGCGTTTTTTCGCCCATTTTGGCGACAGGAAGTCCCGACTCAAGCGTACGATTGAACCAGCCGAGTTTTTCGGCGAGACCATACATGGTATTGATCTCGGATTCGTTGAGTTTGAATTGGAAGGGCTGCGGGTCGTTGAGTTCTTCGACGTAAACGGCGCTGCCGTTGCGTTCGATTGTGATCTTGACGAACGCGGGAGTTGAACCAGGGAAAGACTTCGACCAGACGAGTTTTCCGTCTTGCGCGAAGAGCGATACGGCCGCGAACCAGACCAGCAATTTCATAAGGCCGCTCGCAATCGGGCATCGAATCCGGCGCGAGTGGCGTGGCATACCGCGACGGCCAGGGCATCGGAAGCGTCCTTGGAACGAATGACCTCCGGCAGCGCAAGCAATGTCCTGACCATCAACTGCACCTGTTCTTTTTCGGCGCGGCCGTAGCCGACGACGCTGGTTTTTACTTCCATCGGCGAGTATTCACCCACCGGAACGTTGGCCTCGGCGAGGGCAAGCAGCGCTACGCCGCGGACGTGCGCCAACTTAATGGCGGTCCGTGTGTTGACTGCATGAAAAACGCCTTCGACGGCACCTTGTTCGGGCCGGTGCTTCTCGATGACCGCTCGCAGCCCCTGCGCAATGGCAAGAAGCCGATCGGCGAGCGGCTTCTTTGTCGAAGTAACGATGACATCGGCGGCGACCAGCGAGTGCGTCCGGCCATCGCTATCGATCACGCCG
Organism: Acidobacteriota bacterium; assembly: GCA_016871135.1. GTDB lineage: Bacteria > Acidobacteriota > Terriglobia > Bryobacterales > Bryobacteraceae. The sequence goes on from VFZQ01000218.1 coordinate 6,456, forward strand.
TAGCCGGTGCGCTCCGAACCGCAATCGATGCCGAGCACACGCATACGGCGTTAGCCTTCGTCGCCGGCGTCGTCGCCGATTTCGAAGTTGCCGTAGACGTTTTGGACGTCGTCGTGATCGTCAAGCGCATCATAAAGGCGCAGCATGCCCTTGGCGTCGGCACCTTCAAGCGTAACGGTGTTCTTCGCGATGAGCGCCGTCATTTCCGATTCGGTAACGGGAATGCCCGCCTTGGCGAGCGCATCGAGCACGGGTTGGTGCGAACTGGGGTCGGAGATGACTTGCCACGAATCGCCGTTGTCGCGGATATCTTCGGCGCCGGCTTCAAGAGCAACGTTCATGAGTTGCTCTTCGTTTGTCTTTTCACCTTCAATGACGATGTTCGACTTCATCTCGAACATCCAACCGACAGCACCGGGTTCGGCCATGTTCCCGCCGTTTTTCGAAAACACATGGCGGATATCGCTGACCGTGCGATTCTTGTTGTCCGATGCGACCTTCACCATGACGGCGGCGCCGCCGGGGCCATATCCTTCGTAGGTATACTCCTCGATCGTCGCACCTTCCAACTCGCCGGTGCCGCGTTTGATGGCGCGATTGATGTTTTCCGCGGGCATCGAAACGGCCTTGGCGGCGGTGACGGCAGTGCGGAGCCGGGCGTTGGAGTCGGGGTCGCCACCACCACGCGCGGCGATGACGATTTCCTTAATCAGGCGGGTGAAGATCTTTCCGCGTTTGGCGTCAAGAGCCGCCTTCTTGTGTTTGATTGTGTGCCATTTAGAGTGACCTGACATGGTTCGAAAGCTTTCGGGTGTCCTAATCTAATAGGGTAACAGTTCCCACATGAATCCCGCACCTGTACCCATTGAACGCGATCTCGGACTATCTGGCCGCATCGCACAGTCGCGCCAGGAGCGCATGATGTTATCCGGCGGTACGATTAACATTGAGCGAATTGGCGAGAACTTCTGGGAGTCGCTGACGGTTTATCAGCATTTGCTGTGCGCGCGATGGCCCGTATTTTGGCTGTACATACTTTGTGCGTACGCGGCGATGAACCTGTTGTTCGCAACCTTGTTCGTCGCGGCTGGACCGGATGCGATACAAGGAGGCGAGCCAGGCGCTCGCTGGCACAATGCAATCTTCTTTTCCGTGCAGACGATGGCGACGATCGGCTACGGCCAGATGACACCGCGCGGAACGCTGGCGAATCTGCTGGTGTCGCTCGAAGCGCTGGTTGGATTAATGGGCTTCGCGCTGGCGACAGGCATCTTGTTCGCGCGGTTCTCTCGGCCGACGGCGCATATCTTGCGATCGGCGCAAGCGATCGTCGCGCCGTTTCAGGGAAAGACGGCGCTGATGTTTCGTATCGCCAACGGCCGGAGGTCGCAGCTGATTGAGATTCGCGCAACGGTGACGCTGAGCCGTATGGAGGACGATAAGCGAAAGTTCCATCAACTCGCGCTCGAACGGTCGCAGGTGATGCTGTTGCCAACCACGGCTGTCCAAATTAGCGCGGAGTGAGCGGGAGCGGAGTTGAAGGTAAAGGAGTTACCGCTTGGTCCGAGTTGGCGAGAAGGTGAGGTTGGG
>VFZQ01000219.1 GCA_016871135.1 Acidobacteriota bacterium
CGACCGCACGGACGTTTTCACAAACTCCGAAGACTGCAACTTGGTACTCCTACGCGACGTTTTTCCACGTGCCAAGTACGGCGATTACCGCCGAGCGATTTGTCTCCTCGACCCCTACAACATCAACCTCTCATGGGATGTTATCGAAGCAGCAGGGCAATCCAAGTCCATCGAGCTTTTTGTGAACTTCATGATCATGGACATCAACCGCAACGCGCTACGACGTGACCCGTCCAAGTCGATAAAAAGCAAAGTTGAGCAAATGACTCGACTTTGGGGCGACGATTCGTGGCTGGATGCGGGCTACGACCAAATCCCGACGCTCTTTAACGACGAGGTCCCGCTCAAGGTGAGCAACGAGCGGTTCGCGGAAGCGTTCAGACAACGGCTGATTAAGAAGGCTGGGTTCAAGCATGTCCCGAAACCCATGCCGATGATGACCAAGAACAGATCCGTAATCTACTACCTCTATTTCGCTTCTCAAAACGGCACGGCTCTGAATATCGTCAACGACATCTTCAAGAAGTACGGGCAACGCTAACTATGTCACAACACTCAACCATTGAATGGACAGACGCGACATGGAACCCTGTGCGAGGCTGCACAAAAATCAGTCCGGGTTGCAAACACTGCTATGCCGAACGCTTCGCAGAGCGTTTTCGCGGCGTGAGGGGTCATCCGTTTGAGCAAGGATTCGACCTGAAGATCGTTCCCGAAAAATTGGCCGAGCCACTAAACTGGAAGTCCGCCAAGCACATATTCGTAAATTCGATGAGCGATCTTTTCCACGAAAAGGTTCCTCTCGATTACATCCGGAGCGTATTCGCCGTGATGAACGTGGCAAAGCAGCATCAGTATCAAGTGCTCACGAAACGCGCTGAGCGGCTGGAGGAGTTGAATCAAAGACTTCCTTGGGCGCCGAACATCTGGATGGGTGTCAGTGTCGAAAATGAGGAGTATCTCTATCGAGTCGACCATCTCCGGCGAACAAGCGCGTTTGTGAAGTTTTTGTCGATCGAACCACTATTGGGCTCGCTGGGCAAAGTCGACCTGAGCGGCATCGATTGGGTTATTGTCGGCGGGGAATCGGGACCGGGAGCTCGTTCCATGAACGAAGCGTGGGTCAAAGAAATCCGAGACCAATGCCTTCGAGCGGGAGTCGCTTTCTTCTTTAAACAATGGGGGGGGGGCCAAAAGAAGAAAGCGGGCCGGGAACTGGAAGGCCGGACCTGGGATCAGATGCCGGAACTTGTGACTATTTCCAGTTCCTGCGCGATGACAAGCACCCAAGACGTCGGAACGGCCGCTGCGGGCTCGCGCGTCGCGGCCTTTTAGACGACCGCAAGCCGGCGTAATCGCGCTCCGCCCCGAGGATTGCGGCCAAATCTGGGAAAATGGGTCATGGCCTTTAAGGGTGTGGATTACTTCCTGATCGACTCCGTCCTTACCGAAGAGGAAAAACTCGTCCGGCGGACGGCGCGCCAGTTCGTCGACGAGCAGGTCCTGCCGGTCATCCGCGCCTATTATAGCGAGGGCCGCTTTCCGCTTGAACTTGTCCCGCAGATGGCCGAACTCGGCTTCTTCGGCGCGAACCTCGAAGGCTACGGTTGCGCCGGCATGAGCCAGGTCGAATACGGTCTCATCATGCAGGAGCTAGACCGCGCCGACTCCGGGATGCGGAGTTTTGTCAGCGTGCAGGGCGCGCTGGTGATGTACCCGCTGCTGAGCTTTGGTTCCGAGGAGCAGAAGTCCCGCTGGCTGCCGGCGCTTCAGCAGGGCAAGGCCATCGGTTGTTTCGGGCTGACGGAACCGCAGTTCGGCTCCAACCCTTCCGGCATGCTGACCCGCGCCGAGCGCGACGGCGACGGCTGGATTCTGAACGGCGAAAAGACCTGGATTACCAATGGATCGCTCGCCGATGTGGCGATCGTCTGGGCGCGCACGCCGGAGGGAATTCGAGGGTTCGTCGTCGAAAAAGGTACGCCCGGTTTCACGACGCGTGACATCCACGGCAAAATGTCGATGCGCGCGTCGATCACGTCGAGCCTGTTGCTGAGCGACGTCCGCCTGCCCGCCTCGGCGATGCTGCCGGGCGCGATAGGCCTGAAATCGGCGCTGGCGTGTTTGTCCCAGGCGCGGTTCGGCATCGGGTGGGGCGTGATCGGCGCGGCGATGGACTGCTACGAAACGGCGCGGAGCTACGTCGTTACGCGCACGCAGTTCGACGGCAAGCCGCTGGCGTCCCATCAGCTGGTCCAGGAAAAACTGGCGTGGATGATCACCGAGATCACCAAAGCGCAACTGCTGGCGCTTCACGCCGGGCGGTTGAAGGATCAGGGCAAGCTCGACGCCGCGCACATCTCGATGCTGAAGCGGAACAACGTCGCAATGGCTCTGGAATGCGCACGCGTCAGCCGAGACCTCCTCGGCGCGAACGGCATCATGGACGAGTATCCGATTATGCGCCACATGTGCAACCTGGAGACTGTCAAAACCTACGAGGGCACCGACCACATCCACTGCCTGGTTATCGGCGAACGCGTCACCGGGATTGCAGCGTACCGCTAGGTGCGCTACTCTGGTAGCTGTTGTCATGATTCTTACTGTCATACTCACGATCGTCCATGTGATCGTGTGCCTCTTCCTGGTTGTCGTCGTGCTGCTGCAAAGCGGCAAGGCGGCCGATCTGGCTGGCGCATTCGGCGGCATGGGCTCCCAGACTGTATTTGGCCCGCGTGGCGCGGCGACGGCTCTCAGCCGGGCGACGACCATTGCGGCGGTTCTGTTTATGGTGACGTCGTTGGGGTTGTCGGTTATGGCGACAAGGAAGTCGGGATCCTCGGTTGGCGGTTCGAAGTCGGTGTTGGAGACCACGGTTGATCCAGGAGCCGGCAAAGCGCCGGAAGCCCCGAAACCTTCGGTAACATTGGTTGACCCGGTGACCGGCAAGGACGTGAGCACGCAGGAGATTCCGCTCCCGCCCAAGCCCCCGGCCGAACAGAAAAAGCAGTAGCCACGACTTTGCGGAGGTGGCGGAATTGGCAGACGCACTAGCTTGAGGTGCTAGCGGGTAACACCGTGGGGGTTCAAGTCCCCCTCTCCGCACCATATTTTGGACGATCGCAGGCAGCCCTCACCGGCTGCCTGAATCGTTTACGATGGTTCGATGTCTGATCAGGACCAGCCGGAAGCGCTCGAACCGGAAAGTGTGATCGAACCGGAACCCGAACCGGAACCCGAACCGGAGCCGATTCCCCTCACGCCTGTCGCGCGCCAGGAGCGCATCGCGGCGATGGACGTGCTGCGCGGACTGGCCGTCTTCGGCATTTTTCTGATCAACATGCCGCTGTTCATCGCGCCGTCGAACGCGTTCTTCGGCTGGGAGGCCAATCCCTTTTGGACCGAAGAAAAGGACCGGCTCGCGACGCTCTTCATTTACATCTTCGCGCAGGGAAAGTTCTATACGATGTTCTCGTTCCTGTTCGGCCTCGGCTTCGGCGTGCAGATGATGCGTGCCGCCGAGCGCCACTCGCGGAACTTTACGAGCGTCTACCTCCGCCGGTTGACGGTGCTGCTTATGATCGGCGCGCTGCACATGTTTCTGGTCTGGTGGGGCGATGTGCTGCACGTGTACGCGCTGCTTGGTTTTGTCCTCCTGCTCTTTCGGAATCGAACGGATAAGACGCTCATCGTCTGGGCGCTCTGCCTTACCTTCATCCCACTCACACTCGCGCTCGGCGGGACAACCTACGACTACTTCGATAAGCAAAAGAAGCCGCAAATCGAACGCGATCTCCGCCGTGTTCGCAACCAACAGGACCAGGCCAAGCGCCTGAACGAAGAGACAAAAGTCTACGGTTCCGGAACGTTCACCGAAATCCTAAAGGCTCGCTACAAATACAACCTCAATCACCTGCCGGGCGAAATCGGCTGGTCGACCGAACTGTTGACTAACTTCCTGCTTGGCCTCTGGTGCGCGCGCCGCTGCGTCTTCACGAACCCCGAAGAGCATCTTCCGATGTTGCGCAGGTTCGCGTACACGATTTTCCCGCTCGCCCTGGCCTGGACCACGGCCGATCAACTCTGGGGGTACTTCCATCCTGGTGAGCCCGAGCCGCTTTGGCGTACGCACATGGGACTTATTCGCGAATTCCTCGGCCGCCCCGGGATGACGTTTGGCTACATCGCGATCCTTTTGTTGGCCGGCGTGCGGGCGTGGATGTCGCCGTTCGCCGCCGTCGGCCGGATGGCGCTGACCAACTACCTGCTGCATTCGCTCACGTTCACGACAATCGCGCTCGGCTACGGCTTCGGCATGTTCTCCCGCATCCCGCCGGCTACCGGACTCGCCCTTTGCGTGGGCTTCTACGCGCTGCAAGTTCCGTTCAGTATGTGGTGGCTCGGGCGTTTTCGATACGGTCCCGCCGAGTGGCTGTGGCGCACGCTTACCTACGGCGCCAGACCAGCCTAGCGATCACGCCGATCCCGGCCAGCAGCGGCAGCGCGATCACGAAGACCCCGGCATTCAATGCCGCCGACTGCGCCAGATTCTGCATCTCGGCGTTGCGAAAACACATCACGCACTGGGCAAACAAGATTGTCATCGCATCGCCCCCGCGCGCACGCCGTCGGGCAGCAGAGCCAGCAACAATCCCACGCAGACGAACAGGAACGGCAGCAACAACAGCAGCGGTTTCGGCCGGTAGTTTTTCAGGTGCATGAACCACCACGCGATCATCGCCGCCTTCGCGAACGAAAGCGCCAGCAGCAGCGCGAGCATCAAGCCGGGCGCGGTCTTCACCCACGCCAACGCGACTTCGACAAGAGTGAGCGCGACGAGCGCGAGCCACACGCGCACGTTCGTCATGACTGCACCGCCATCAGATAGACCAGCGGAAACACGAACATCCAGACCAGATCGACAAAGTGCCAGTAGAGGCCGCCGGTTTCGATGTCTTCCTCGTTGAACTTGCCGCGCGCGACCCCGGCCGTCAGCACGCTCAGGTAGATCACGCCTCCAGCCACGTGCGCCATATGTAACCCAGTCACGGCGAAGAAGACGGAGCCGAACAGCGTCGCAGGCGTGATCGCGCTTGCGTGAATCAGATGATTCCATTCGGTGAGATGCAGGCCGATGAAGATTATGCCGCCGAGGATGGTGGCGCCGAGCCACTTCGCGGTTGCGCCGCGATCGCCTTGCTTCATCGCGGCCACGGCCCATACCATCGTCAGGCTCGAGGCAAGCAACACCACCGTCATCACGGTCGAGAACACGATTGCCGGTTGCAGCGCGAACGGCCGAAGCCATTCGCCATTGGCGAAGCGAAGCACGGAGTAACAAACGAGCAGCGTCGCGAAGGTCAGCAGATCGCTCATCACGAAGAGCCACATGCCGAAGACTTTGACGCCGCGCGGATTCGTCATGCCCACACCCCGATCAACCACAACACGTACAACCACAACGCGCCCGCGAAGTGCCAGAACAACGACGCCCGCTCGCCTTTCCACCACAACGCACACGCGCCGAACAGCGCGTGCGCCGCGTGCGCCGTTACCAGCACGGCCGCGAACGATTGCGCCACATCGCCCATGCGCAGCGATGCGGCGCAGGCGATTTGCGAGGCGACCAACGCAAAGCCGCACAGTGCCGCCGAACGATAGAATTTCTTTGCGACGAGACAGCTTGCTGCTATCGCGAGCAAAGCCGCCGCCCACAACCACACTGGCACAGACGGCGCGATCCAATCGGTGCCCGTCGCGCGGCGCACCACCATCGCGCTTGTGAACGCGGCGAAGAGCATCGAACTGGCGACGATGAGCAGCGTTTGTCCAGTGCGCGCGACGTTAGTCATGGTTCCACTCCCGCGTCGCAGCGCCCCAGGGATTCTTGTCCGCGAGCTTGCCTTTTCGTTGACTCCAGAAGTAGTTGAACAAGAAGAGCAGTTGAATCGCCGCCAGCGAATACGCCGCGTGCGTGACGCCGACGTGCAGCGGCATCAGCGATTTCAGAAACTCGTACTCCTTGAAGTCGGGATAACGCCTCGGGTTGCCCGCGATGCCCGCAAAGTGCAGCGGCACGAAGACGGCATAGACCCCAACAAAAGTGCCGTAGAAATGGATCTTGCCCAGCGTCTCGTTCAGGAAGCGCCCGTATAGCAGCGGGAACCAGTAGTGCAGCGCGGCAAAGATGGCGAAGATCGCCGCGACGCCCATGATCAGATGGAAATGCGCGACGACGAAATAGGTGTCGTGGAAGTAGAGATCGAGTCCGGGCTGGCCGAGCACAAGTCCTGTCACGCCGCCGGTGATGAACAGCGACACGAAACCGAGCGCGTAGAGCATCGCCGCCTTGAAGCGAATTCGTCCGCCCCACAAGGTCGCGATCCAGTTGAATGTCTTGATCGCCGACGGCACGCCGATCGCCAGCGTCAACACGCTGAACGCCACCGACGAATACGGGCTCATGCCGCTGATGAACATGTGATGGCCCCACACCAGAAAGCCGAGTCCGCCGATGGCGAGCATGGCGTATGCCATCGCGCGGTAGCCGAAGACTTTCTTGCCGCTGAACACGCTGAGCACGGTGCTGATCACGCCCATTCCGGGCAGGATGGCGATGTAAACCTCGGGGTGTCCGAAGAACCAAAACAGGTGTTGAAAGAGGATCGGCGAGCCGCCCGACCGCGCCTGAATCTGATCGCTGACGACGAGCCCGCCCGGAATGAAAAAGCTCGTGCCGGCCATGCGGTCAAGCAGCAACAAGATTCCACCGGCCAGCAACACCGCGAACGCAAACAGGCTGATCAGCGCGGTGACGAACCACGCCCACGCCGTGAGCGGCATGTCGAAATAGCCGACACCGGGCGCGCGCAGTTCGATGATCGTCGCGATGAAGTTGATGGCGGCCATCAGGCTGGCGACGCAAAACAGGGCGATCGAAAGCACCCACAAGTCCTGGCCGAGGCCTTGGCCCGGACCTGCGATTTTGCCCAGCGCCGACAGCGGCGGATACGCCGTCCAACCCGACAGCGGCGCGCCGCCTTCGACGACAAACGCGGCCATCAGGACGAGGAACGAGAGCGTTGTCGTCCAGAACGAGAGCATGTTCAAGACCGGAAACGCCATGTCGTGTGCGCCGATTTGCAGCGGGAGGAAGTAGTTGCCGAAGCCGCTTTGCGGCGCCGTCGTCAGCACGAAGAAGACCATGATAGTGCCGTGCATGGTCATCAGCGAGAGATACAATTCCGGCGTCATCTGCCCGCCCGGCGCGCCGTCGGGCCACAACATTTGGAACAGCCGGACCTTCGCGTCGGGGTGCACGAGGTGATATCGCATCGCCAGCGACAGCGCCATACCAATCAGCACCGCGAACAGCGACAGCCCGATGTACTGCTTGCCGATGACCTTGTGATCGGTCGAGAAAATGGTCATCGCACGGCTCCTTCACGCAGCCATGCGTCGAACTCTTCGGGCGGCATGACGACCAGCGTGCCGCGCATCTGGTGGTGGCCCAGGCCGCAGAGCTCCGAGCACGGCACTTCATAGGTGCCCGGCTTATCGGCGGTGAAGCGGAGCGGAATCGTCATGCCCGGCACGACGTCCTGCTTGATGCGCAGTTCGCGCACGAAGAAGTTGTGGATCACGTCGCGGCTCTTGAGCAGCAGTTCAACAGGCCGGCCGGCGGGCACACGCAGGATCGGCGCGATGATGTCGTCGCCGCCCACGACACCGAACGGATTACCGCCCGCGTCGTCGATGGCCTTCACATCGGTGCGCGCGAAAGCGCCATCGGGTCCTGCATAGCGGTACGACCACGCGAACTGTTTCGCCAGGACCTCAATCTTCAGCGCGTCCGTGGAGGACCGCAGATGCACGCCCGCCCAAATCCCCTGCCCGGCGATTGCGAGGCCGATGAAGATCACCGCGGTCGCTGTCGTCCAAATCAACTCCAGTGTGTGATTGCCCTCGACCGCGCTCGCCTGTTGCCCGCGATCGCGGAATCGGAAGACCGTGA
>VFZQ01000220.1 GCA_016871135.1 Acidobacteriota bacterium
GGTTTGGGGAGCTTGTTCGGCGACGCGTAGGTTTGCTCGTTGCGGTCGTCCTCGAGAATCGAGTTGCATACGGCGATGCATTCGTCGCAGATGTAAGATCGCGGATAGTCGCTCAGCGGCGACGAGATCAGTTTGCCGACGACGTCCTGGCTCTTGTGGCAAAAGGAACAGCGCAGGGAATCGTCGGTTAAGCGGGGTTTCAAGCGGTATCTCCGATCGGCACGGACGTCAAGGACGCACCGCCTTCATTATAGCGACTCTTGAGAGATCGACGGGCCGGAGTTTTTTGATCCTTCTCGCGTAATCCGTACCGGAGCGTGCCGGCATGGGTACTGGTCACTGGTCCGCGCTCACGGGGAACCGGCTCAGTATCTCCCGCAGGCGATCGGCACGCACCGGCTTGCTCAAATACTCGTTCATCCCCGCCGCGAGGCAGCGGTCGCGATCGCCCTTCATCGCATTCGCGGTCATGGCGACGACGGGCACGGTCGCGCCTCCCGGCATCGCCCGGACGCGCCGCGTGGCATCGTAGCCGTCAAGACCCGGCATCTGGCAGTCCATGAGGATCAGATCGTAGTTCCGTTTTCCGAAGGCGGCGAGTGCGGCTTCGCCATCGGCGGCGAGATCGGCGGTGAGACCCATCGCTTCGACCAACCGCAGCGCAAGCGTCTGATTGACCGGGTTGTCTTCCGCGATGAGGATGTGGCCGGTTAGCCGTTTCGGTTCGGCGCCGGCGGCGGGCCCGCCGCGGCGGTTTACCAGCGAGAGCGCGGCCAGGGCATCGCTAACAGCATTGGCGCGGACAGGCCGCGCGACGGTTGCGGCGAAAACGGGATCGACGATTTCGCCTTTGTTGTAGACGACGATAATCGGCGGCCGCGACGGCGGCAGGCTCTCCGAAAGGCGGGGAAGATCTGCCTGGCCGCAGATGAAAACCATGTCGCATTCGGTCTCCGACAACGCCTCGTATTCGATACAGGTGAGAAATGAGCACTTAACGTTGTGCCGTGCCAAGAGTTGCTCGAGTGTGCGCCCGGATCGAAGGGTATCGATCACAACCGCGGTGCGCGGGCGGGAGGGCAACGTCAGCGTGTGCGGCTCTTCGCAGCGACCGAGAGATACGTCGAAAAGAAACCGCGACCCCTTCGCCGCCGACCGGTCGACGCGGATGTGGCCGTGCATCGCCTCGACCAGTTGCTTGCAAATCGCCAGACCCAGACCCGTCCCGCCGAAGCGGCGGGTCGCCGAAGAATCGGCCTGCGTGAAGGGTTGGAACAGTTGGCCAACCATGTCTGCCGGGATGCCGACGCCCTGGTCTTCGACGGCGAACGAGAGCGTCAGTTGCTTTTCGTCTTCGCGGTGCAAAGCGACATCGACGGTGACGTCGCCGCCGTTGGGCCATTTGCCGCCGACGCTGAACTTGATCGCGTTCGAAACCAGATTCATCACCACCTGGCGCAGGCGGCCTTCGTCGCCGCGCACCCATTCGGGCACTGCCGGCGAGATCGTGTAGCCGAGGTCGAGCCCTTTCTCGAGAGCGCGCGCGGCGAGCAGGTCGAAGACATCTTCAATGGTGTGGCGAAGACGGAAATCCGCTTCGGCGAACTCGAGCTTGCCCGCGCTCATCTTGGAGAAGTCGAGGATGTCGTTCAAGATCTCCAACAGCGATTCGGCCGAGCGCTGCACCGTCAGGGCGAGTTCCTTCTGTTCGCGGCTCAGCTGTGTTCGAAGGAGCAGATCGGTCATGCCCATAACGCCGTTCATCGGCGTGCGGATCTCGTGGCTCATGTTGGCCAGGAACTCGCTCTTCACGCGGGCGGCGTCTTCGGCGTCGCGGCGGGCGCGGTCGCGTTGGAGACCGTCAATCGTGGCGCGTACGAACCATTCGTCGATGGCCGCGAGCTGGTTAAACACCGCGACCAGAAATACGACGATGAATCCAACCAGCACCATCGCTTCGCCGTCGCCGGCCGACGCGGTGCCGAGTAATGTCGGCCCGGCGACGGCGGTGATGTAGAACATGGTAAGCTTCCGGTCGCCGGCGAGCGTGCCGAGGGCGACGCAGCAGATACCGGCCAGAATCAACAGCGTGACCAGTTGCAGAAACTGGCCGCGGTAGGCGATCTGGAGGTAGCAGGTGAACAACCCCCAGACGAGGCCGGCCGAGACGGCGTGCATGCGATACGCACGCAGCCAAGCCCTGGCGCCGTACGGATCGGCGGGCGGCGCGGAGCCATGGATCTTCCGCCAGCGATAGAGCGCATTGGCCAGGAACGCGGCCATGAGCGCGGCGAAAGCGATGGGCCGGTCCGCGCCGAGTTGCGTGCCCGCGCCAAGTGCGGCAAGCAGCACGACGTAAGAAAAAGAGGCGTAGCGGGCGCGGCGCCAGATCTCGGCGACCCGAGCAACGTCGATTTCACCGGCTAGTGATTGGTCTAGCTGTCGCACCGCTCTATTGAGCGTACTTCAGTTACTCGCTTTTCGGAGAGGGCGGCACTTTGTTGGCCTGCTCGAAGAGGAAGTTGATGGTCTTCTGGGTGCGGATGTGATTGGCAATGTTGGCCAATGTGCCGTCCTGCTCGAGGCGGCGGCGCACGGCGGCGACGGCTTCGCGTTGTTGACGCGCGATGCGCTGGACTTCGGTGTCGACTTCTTCCTGCGTGGTATGAATGCTCTCGCGCTGGCAGATTTTTTCAAGCAGCAGCGAAGCGCGGACATCCTTCGTTGCGCGCTCGTACTGGGACTCGCGCAATTTGGCGAAATCGAGGTTCAAAGCGCGCGGATCGATGCCCTGATCGGCGAGGCCGCGGAGGCGGCTCTCGATGATCGAGTCGGCCTGCTGATCAACGAAAGCTTGCGGGATGGGGAAATCGTAGAGCGCGGTGAGCGCATCCAGGAGGCTGTTGTGGGCGGTGGAACGGGCTTCCGAATCGCGCTCGGAATAGATCGAGCGTTTGACGGCTTCGCGGAGTTCGTCGAGGTTCTTAAAATCGCCGAGGTCTTGGGCGAATTCGTCGTTCAACTCCGGCAGTTCACGCCGGCGGATCGTGGTCAGAGTGCAGGAAAACGTGATGGATTTGCCGGCGAGGCGCTCGACACCGTACTCGGCGGGGTATTCGACGGCGAATTCGCGGGTGTCGCCGGGCTCCATGCCGGCGATGTTCTCGCGGAAGCCGGGGAGTGTTTCTTCGCCGCCCAGGAATAGGGCGACTTCGGGCTGGTCGATGGCGCCGCCTTCGACTTCCGACAGGCTCTTGAGCGCGATGAGCACGTGATCTTCGGCCGTGGCCGGGCGCGGATCTTCGTTGATGTACTCGGCTTTGCGGTCGCGCAGATTTTCAATACGGGTGGTAACGTCTTCGTCAGTGACGACGGGTTCGGCGTATTCGGCGTTGAGGCCGCGGTAGTCGTCGCGGAGTTCGAATTCGGGTGCGACTTCGAACTCCGCTTTGAATTTGAGGGGTTCTCCGGCGTGGAAGTGAAGTTCCTTCACCGAAGGGGTACCGACGACCTGGAGCTTTTCACCGTCGGCGTATTTGCGGAAGGCCTTGGGCACGGCGCGTTCGACAACTTCGCTCTTCACATCGTTCGCAAACTTCGAGCGGATGAGAGAAGCGGGCACCTTGCCTGGCCGGAAGCCGGGCAACTGGGCCTTTTTGCGAATGTCTTCGACGACGCCGTCGGTTTCCTTGGCGATCTCTTCAACGGAGATCACCAGTTCGATTTCGTGCTTGCAGCCTTCTACGAGTGGCATGTTGGTTTATCCGCGGGCGGCGGCAACGGCACCGGCTCCCGCGCGGAGCGCTTCGGCCTTGTCGGTGGCTTCCCAGGTGAAAGTCGGTTCGTTGCGGCCGAAATGGCCGAACGCGGCGGTTTTGCGGTAGATGGGACGGCGCAGTTGGAGCGTCTCGATGATGCCCTTGGGCGTGAGCGAGAAGTTGGCTCGAACCAGTTCCGTCAAGCGGGCGGAGTCGACGACGCCGGTGCCGAAGGTATCGACCATGACCGATACGGGATCGGCGACGCCGATGGCGTAGGCGAGTTGGACTTCGCAACGGGTGGCGAGGCCTGCGGCCACGATGTTCTTGGCGATATAGCGGGCCATGTAGCAGGCCGAGCGGTCGACCTTCGTCGGGTCCTTGCCGGAGAAGGCACCGCCGCCGTGACGGCCCATTCCGCCGTAGGTATCGACGATGATCTTGCGGCCGGTGAGACCGGTGTCGCCGTGGGGTCCGCCGATGACGAACAGGCCGGTCGGGTTGATGTGATACTTGGTGCCGCTATCGACCATCGAGGAGGGAACGATGGGATCTATGATGTCGCTCTTGACCTTGGCGCGGAGCTCTTCGGTCGAGACATCGGGATCGTGCTGGGTGGAGATGACGACGGCGTCGATGCGGGCGGGCTTGCCGTTGACGTATTCGACCGAAACCTGGCTCTTACCGTCGGGGCGGAGCCACTTGAGGCCGCCGGCGTTGCGCACTTCCGACAACTGCTGGCAGAGCTTATGCGCCATCATGATGGGCAGGGGCATGAGCTCGGCGGTTTCGTCGCAGGCGTAACCGAACATGAGGCCCTGGTCGCCCGCGCCGCCGGTATCGACACCCATGGCGATGTGCGGGGACTGGGTCTGAATGGTGTTGAGGATGCCGCAGGTTTTCGCATCGAAGCCCATCGCGGCGTCGGTGAAGCCGATGTCTGCGACAACGCCACGAACAAGGTCGGGCACGTTGAAGACCGACTTGGTGGTGATTTCGCCGGCGACAACCGCGATGCCGGTGGTGACGAGCACCTCGCAGGCAACACGGCCAGTGGGATCGTCTTTCAGAACCGCATCTAGTACGGCATCAGAAATTTGATCGGCCATCTTATCGGGATGGCCTTCAGTGACCGACTCCGACGTGAAAATGTGACGCATGCCTTCAGCCACGAGCACTCCTTAACAGGGGGTTTGAATTGGGAACGGTTGGATAGGGATTTGCCGGCGCGGGGGTTGCGCAGGCGGGGTGGTGCGAACTTCCCAGTCTATCGATTGCGGCCCGTGGCGTCAAATCGGGAGCGTTTCGAGGACCCTGCCGGGGGATTTCTGGGACCCTGAGGGTCCTGGAATGGAACGAGAAGTCCTTTGTTTGCAACAAAGCGGTCATTTCGAGGGTCCTGGAATGTAAAAAATATTTTCTGTCGGCTGATTTAACGGCATAAATGCAGGAATGGGCCACATGGAGGTCCGAGTGGGCAGTGGCATGCAAACTGCTTGTTTTCGGCTTGGTCGCGGCGGTCTCGCCTATGTCTGCAGTATAACACAATATATCCTATTTGCCTATCTATAAGAACAAAAATAATATATGAAATAACAGATTAATCGCATTGGCGCAACAAGATCTTAAGCTCTTGAAGGAGGGCCCGGGCGAGTTCGGGCGCCTCGAGATCCGTATTCCTGATTATGGCCACCGCTTTCGCGTCCCTTTTTAACATCAACGCGAGAAGCCTTATCGGCCGCGCACCTATTCATCCCTTATTACGTCGAAGCTTCGCTCATACAGTGCTCGATCTCCGGAACTTGGCCGATCATAGAAACGGACACCCGGAATCATCCGCGGCATCGAGCCATGCCAAAATCCTAACGCAGCGGCCGCCTGCCATCGGAACGAATGGAGTCGAGGTTGTAGCAGGTGTCAACGATGCGAGGTTTCCGGGAGTCTCGATCCAGATGCTCTGACCGCATCTCAATCGGATACACTGGACGGGATCAACAAATGCCGTTATCACCCGGTGAAAAACTCGGCCCGTATGAAGTCGTGTCCGCTATAGGCGCGGGCGGGATGGGAGAGGTGTACAAAGCCCGCGATACGCGGCTGGATCGTTTTGTCGCGGTGAAGGTTTTGCCCGATCATATCGCCAAACGCGATGACCTGCGCGCGCTTTGAACGCGAGGCGCGGGCGGTTGCGTCGTTGAATCACCCGAATATTTGCGTGTTGCATGATATCGGCCCGAATTACATGGTGATGGAGCTAATTGAGGGCGAGACGTTGGCAAGCCGCATTGCGAAGGGCGCCATCCCACTCGATCAGGCGCTGCCATTCGCAACGCAGCTCGCCGATGCTTTGGATCGGGCGCATCGGGCTGGCGTCACCCATCGCGACGTGAAACCGCAGAACATCATGCTCACGCGTGATGGTGTGAAGGTTCTCGATTTCGGCCTCGCTAAATCGCAGGCCAAGCCGGGGCCGACCGATGAGACGCTCACGGCTGTGTTGACCACCGAAGGCACGATCATGGGCACGCCCCAATACATGGCGCCGGAGCAGTTTGGCGGGAAAGAGGCCGACACGCGGTCGGACATTTGGGCGTTTGGCGCGGTGCTGTACGAAATGGTCACGGGAGGGAAGGCGTTTCACGGCTCCAACTACCAGAGCCTGGTGGGGGCGATCCTGGCGATGGATCCGGCGCCGATGGCGGTGAAGCCGTTCACGCCGGCGTGGCTGGAACGATTGGTGCGGCGGTGCTTGCAGAAAGACCCCGAGGACCGGTATCAGGCCATGCGCGATCTGGTTATCGACCTGAAATCGCCGCCGGAACCGGAAACATCCCCGGCGGTTCCTGCTTCACGCCGTCCGCTTCCCTGGATCCTCGCGGGAACCGCTTCGGCCCTGCTCGCAGCCCTCGCCTTCGTGCACTTTCGCGAGGCGCCGGTCGTCCCGCCGCCGGCGGTGCGGTGGGAGTTGGCCGCGACCGAGCGCGCGTTGTACTTCGCCGTCTCACCGGACGGCCGCCACCTGGCATCCATGGTTACCGAAAATGGGGTCCGGCGGATCGAACTCCGCGCGCTCGATTCCGGCGAATCCAAAGTGCTCCCCGATACCGACGGCTACGCGTATGCCTTCTGGTCGCCCGACAGCCGCAACATCGGTTTCTTCGCAGACGGAAAGTTGAAGCGCATCGCCGTCGGCGGCGCTCGCGCCCAGGTGATTTGCGACGCGCCCAACCCTCGCGGCGGCGCATGGAATCGCGACGATATCATTCTCTTTGCGCCCGACATTAGCGGCCCGCTCTTCCGTGTCCCCGCCGCCGGCGGCGCCCCCGTGCCCGCGACCACTGCCGCCCCCAAAGCCAGCCACCGCTACCCGCAATTTATTGACGGCGGAAGCAAGATCCTATTCTCGGATCAGGGCGATTTGGGCCTGGCGGTAGGCGATCTGCAGGGGACTCCTCCAGTCAGCATCCTGCCAAAATCCCACACAAACGCCACCTATGTACCGGTTGCCAGGAATACAGGCGTTCTCCTATTCCGGAAGGACGAAGCGTTGTTGGCCCAGTCCTTTGACCCAACGGCATTGCGCCTGTCCGGCGAACCCGTCATAGTCGCCGATCAGGTTGACCTGGCGGGACACGCGGGCTATGGAGCCTTCTCCGCCTCTCGGAACGGGATCTTGGTCTATCGAAAAGGGAGCCGCACCCCGGAGCGTCAGTTGGCTTGGCTCTCGCGGACCGGGGCCCGCCTTGCGACTGTGGGCGCGCCCGGGCCCATCCAGAGTTTTAGTCTGTCGCCCGACGCGAAACGGATCGCTATTTCGCTCCGCCCGTCGGAGGCCACGCTCAATGTGTGGATTCTGGATCTCGCTACCGGTGTGTTCTCGCGCTTTGCCGAGGGAGAAGCGCCTGTCTGGTCGCGCGACGGGGCGCATCTGCTCTACGGAGCGCGGAGTAGAGCGACGAATTTCGACATCCCTCTCTTCCGGCGACCCGCGGGTGGGGGAACGGAGGAACGGTTGGGCCAACTCGGTCTGAACGCGCATCCAGTGGACATCTCTCCCGATGGGAAACTCCTCGCCTACTCCGCTACGGGCGAAAAGTCGAATGACGATATCTTGCACTGTGCTGCCTCAGCTCAAAAAAGAGGAAGTCTTGCCGAAGAGGTAATTGGAGCAAGACAAAATGAAGAAGCAACGGCAGTACAAGAGCGCAGAGGAAAAGGTAAGGTTGCTGCGGCTGCACCTGAT
>VFZQ01000221.1 GCA_016871135.1 Acidobacteriota bacterium
TGCTCGTTTTTCCTGACTTGACCCTCGACCCGCAAAAATACCCCGGCCAGTACCCCCGGTACCCGCGCTTTCAGCGTGCCTGTGAGATATGCGGGCTAGACATCAACTTTGTTATCCGGAACACGAGTACGACGAACACCGTAAGCAACCTGGTCCTTTCCGACTACTTCAACTTCCATCCGAACGGTTCGCTCCACTCGAACCAAAGCACCCGACAAGGCACGACAAGATACCTCGCCAATTGCCCCGCCCACATCGGCACATGCAACGGCGTCATCTACACAACGGGCAATCAGTCGCTTTCTACGTTCGTTTCGCAAGGCTTCGTCTACGGCCAACGCGCGCCGGACGCCTATGCGACCGGCTACGCCAGCGGTATGCCCACCGGACAGCAAGCGCTGTTCACTCAGATGGCGAACGGCGTTTTCAACAATCAGGCCGGGCCCGTTGGTCCCGCCGACAGCGCTGGCGCGCTCGCCTACAATCTTGGCAACCTCGCCCCCGGGCAACAGACCGCGTTCACCTTCTACAAAGGCCTGGACGTGCCGACGCCGGAACCAGCCGCCTGGGTCATGATGTCACTCGGGCTGATTCTGCTCATTCTGCGCGCCCGGCGTCAGCGCAAACAGAACCTCGAACTGGCGCGCCTCCGCTCCCGTATGGACTGCGTCAAGCAGGTCTGAACAGCGCCGGACGAATCCGCCGAGTCCACACCCCTGCGCGCGCTACAGCTTCACGCTCAGGCCAGGGCCATTCAGCAGCCCCGTGTTGACGCGCCCGTTCCGCACATCGAACACGCCAGGATATTTTTCGATCCAGCCTTTGTTCGCCGCCGGCACGTACTGCCGCGAGTTGCACTCGATCGCCGCCACACCGGGCACATGCGCCGCCAGCGCCGCACTATGGATGAGACTCGCGCCCGGGCAAGTCAAGTCCTGCACGCACAAGAACATCTTCCACTTTTGCGCCGCCGCGGCCATCAGCAGAGCCTGCGCCTGCCCTTTGCAGGCCTTCAGTGCCGTACCTGTATAGCCCATCTCGCGCGCATCCTGCAACGCTTCGAGATCCGTCAACGACTCGTCGATTACAACAGGCTTCAGCTTCGCCGCCTCATGCATCACGTTCGCGCGATCGGCCTTCAAATCGCGCTTAGTCGGCTGCTCGATGTATTGAATCTTCGCAAATCCGGCCGGCGTGGCCTGCTTCACATCCCGCAGCATCTTGATCAGATACGCCACGTTCGGGCACTTCTCATTGAAGTCGAGCGAGTAATTCCACGCCTTTACGCCGCGCTTAGCCTGCGCTTCGGACGCGGCCTTATCGACCGTGAGCACACGCTCGGTGTCCCACTTGATGTCCTCGCCGTTTAGCTTGATCTTGATGTGTGTCAAGCCGGAGTAGTTGATCCACTCGGCCAGTGTCTCCGGCATGCCGTCGTTGATGCGCTTCTTGATGTCGCTTTCGTAGATGGGATCCACCGCGCCCACCAGGTGATACAGCGGCATCGTCGGTTTCGGCGCCTTCAGAACGTACTTCTGCAGGTACTCGCCTTTGAATTCCGGCGTCAGATAGTGCGAGAGATCGTGGCGCATCACGTCCGGCCCGTAGGTCGCGAAAATATTGCGATTCAGCATCCGGCCAAACGCATCGCCGATAGCGGCGTCGAACGGACTGCCCGTGACAAGCGTGCAGAGTTTTGGAATCGGTTGCGCCAGTTGAATCTCCGCTGCCGCCTTCAGCCACATCGGCTCCAACGCGTGATTGAGGTCGACCGGATGCCCGTACTCGGTGTAGCCGTTGCAGATCTTCTCGATCTTCTTCGACAGAGTCCGCATCGCCTCCAGCGTCTGATCGTAGTTCAGCGTCTTCGACGGAAACGCCCAGATATTGCCCATCGGCATCGAGCCGAAGCCCTTGCTCACTTTACCGCCGCGCGATTCGACAGTTACGTTGACGTTCAACAGCGTCACGCGATTCACCTCCACGCCGCCAAACTTAATCGGCGTGCGGTAGGTGAAGTCTTCGTAGGAAGCGCCTATCTCCTTGATGCGAATGTCGGTCGGCTTATTCTGCGCGTGTATCGCGGGGGCGGCGGCTAGCGCACCGAGGAAAGTGCGGCGTGAAGTCGTCATGAAAGCCATTGTATGCAATCGGGAACAAACGAATGTGTGGTGGAGTCAGATCAGGCAGGAGGCGTACATGTTTGAAAAAGCGTTGCTGGCGAGGACCAAGCGTAGCCCTTGGTCATGGGGCGGACTTGTTCTGCAGGCCGGTGTTGTCGCAGGCCTTGTGATTGTGCCGATGGTGCATCCGGAAGTGATCGCGGTGATCCTGCCAAAGGCCCTGATTCACGTCCCCGTGAAACAACCGCCGCCAGTCGAAGTGGAGGTGCAACAGACCGCGCAAGCTGCGGCTACGCCAGGTCAGGTAACCGTCGCCCGCCGGTATACCCGGACGATGACCGCGCCGAGTAGCTGGAACAACGCACCGGCCCCATTGATCGATACGGAAGGCGCGCCTCTCGTTCAAATCGGGTCGTCGACTGTTGGCGCCACCAGCATCGGGCCGATAGCCCCCTCTTCCAACTCCCTTCCCACCGCCCCGCCTCCTCCCCCCGAGCGCAAACCCGAACCATCCAAGCTCGTCCGAGTCGGCGGTCTCGTGAAGCCGCCAACGATCGTATTCCGCGTCAACCCCGCCTACCCGCCGCTCGCCAAAGCTGCGCGCATACAAGGCGTCGTCAAACTCGAAGGCATCATCGCCAAGAGCGGCGCGGTCGTTCAGCTCAAAGTCATTGGCGGCCATCCGCTGCTTGTGAAGGCATCGCTCGACGCCGTCGCCCAATGGCGCTACACGCCTACGCTGCTCAACGGCGAACCCGTCGACGTCATCGCGCCCATCGACGTCAATTTCATCCTGTCAAACTGAGCGCGCGATCAGCGCCACCGTCTCGCGGCCATCTAGAAACAAGCTCGGATTCAAATCGGCGCGGCGAAACAGCCGCGCCGATTCCACTTGCAGGCCCGCCTCTTCGGCGTACCGCGCGAGCGTCGTGTCGTCGAACAGATGAACGCTCGACGGCATATTTCCCAACCGCTTATGTGTCGACCAGGCCGCTGCCTTCTCGATCCAACCCGGCCACTGCAAACCCGCGGCCTTGCGCCGTTCAAACTCGGCGACAAACGGCGCGAACGGCGCCTGATAAGGCGTCGCCGCCTGCACGAACAATCGCCCGCCCGGCCGCAGCCACCGCCGAATCGACCGCAAGCCATACGCAACTTGATTGCCCGTCAGGAAATGAAACACACTCGCCGCATGCACGAGATCGAACGAGCCGTCTTCGAAATGCAACTCACGCGGAAACCGAGCGCTGACAATGCTCGCGCCAGGCGCATCGAGCGCGGTGGTGTCGATGTCGTTCGCCGTCACAACAGCCCCCTCCGCCAGCGCCGCACGCGCCGCAATCCCCGACCCCGAGCCAATGTCGAGCGCACGCACGCCCGGCCCACACGCCTCCGCAAACGCCTCGCTCAACGCGCTCAACGAAGCGGCGTGCCAACCCATCTTGTTCCGCGTCAGCGCGGGATTCGGCATGAGGTTAGGGTAGCGCTGGTAGAATAGAAGTTTGAAATACATGTCGCAACGCATCCGTTCGACCACCGTTCTTGCCGTTCGCCGCAACGGCAAAGTGGTGATGGCGGCCGACGGCCAGGTCACGCTCGGCAGCGAGGTCCTGAAAGCCTCCGCCAAGAAACTCCGCAGACTCTACAACGGCAAGATTATCTCCGGCTTCGCCGGTTCCACCGCCGATGCCTTCGCCCTCTTCGCGCGCTTTGAAGCCAAACTCGAACAACACGGCGGCAAGCTCGACCGCTCCGCCGTCGAAATGGCCAAGGACTGGCGGACCGACAAGATGCTCCGTCATCTCGAAGCTCTGCTGCTCGTTTCCGATCTTGACAAGACCTACATCCTGAGTGGCAACGGCGACGTCATCGAACCCGACGAACCGCTCGCCGCGATCGGATCCGGCGGCCCGTTCGCCAAATCCGCGGCCCAGGCGTTGTACGAAAACACCGAACTCTCCGCGCGCGAAATCGCCGAAAAGGCGATGACCATCGCCGGCCAGATCTGCATCTACACAAACCTGAACGTCATTTTTGAGGAGTTGGGCTGATGGTCATTTATCTGCCCGCCCAACATGGCAACGGCGCCGATGAATCGGTGCTGCTCGACGAACTGACGCCGCGCGAAATTGTCCTGGAGCTCGACAAGTACGTCATCGGCCAGGGAGACGCCAAGAAGGCCGTGGCCGTCGCGCTGCGCAACCGCATGCGTCGCCAGCGCCTCGATCCCGACATGGCCGAAGACGTCATGCCAAAAAATATTCTGATGATCGGCTCGACCGGCGTCGGCAAAACGGAAATCGCGCGCCGCTTGGCAAAGCTGGCCAACTCGCCGTTTCTCAAGGTCGAAGCCAGCAAGTTCACCGAAGTCGGTTACGTCGGCCGCGATGTAGAGTCGATGATCCGCGATCTCGTCGAAATCGCCCTCGACATGATCCGCGACGAAAAGCTCGACGAAGTCTCCGACCGCGCCGAACGCAACGCCGAAGAGAAGCTGCTCGATCTGCTGATCCCGCCGCCCGAGAAGTCGAGCGAAAGCGCGGACATGGCCCGCGAGAAACTGCGCGAAAAGCTGCACGCCGGCAAACTCGACGACCGCATGGTCGAAATCGACGTCAAGGACCGCGCGATGCCGTTCGAATTCTTCAGCGCTCCAATCATGCCCGGCCCGGGCGGCATGGACGATGCCGACATGTCGAACTTCAAGGACATGCTGCCGTCGCTGCTTGGCGGCCGCACCAAGAAGCGAAAACTGCCGGTCGCCGAAGCGTTCGACTACCTGATTCAGGAAGAAGAGCAGAAGCTCGTCGACATGGACCAGGTGCAGCGCACCGCCATCGAACGCGTCGAGCGCAGCGGCATTATCTTCCTCGACGAAGTCGACAAGATCGCCGGACGCGAAGGCGGCCACGGCCCCGACATTAGCCGCGAAGGCGTGCAGCGCGACATCCTGCCAATCGTCGAAGGCACCACCGTCAACACGCGCTACGGCTTTGTCCGGACCGATCACATTCTTTTCATCGCCGCCGGCGCGTTTCACGTGTCCAAGCCGTCCGATCTGATTCCCGAATTGCAGGGCCGCTTTCCGATTCGCGTTGAACTGAAGTCGCTCACCGAGGAAGATTTCATCCGCATTCTGCGCGAGCCCAAGAACGCGCTCATCAAGCAGTATCAGGCGCTGCTGGAGACCGAAGGCATCAAACTCAACTTCACCGACGACGCGCTGCGCGAGCTCGCCCGCTTCGCCACCCAGGTCAACGATGTGCATGAGAACATCGGCGCGCGCCGTCTGCATACCATTCTCGAAAAGGTGCTCGAAGAGGTCAGTTTCGAAGGCCCCGATCTCAAGAAGAAAAACGTAAAAGTCGACGCCAAGTTCGTCCAGGCGCGGCTCACCGATATCGTTAAAGATCAGGATTTGAGCAAGTACATATTGTGAGGCACGGGTTGGCGGTCGCGAGTTTGTGGGGCGTCGCCGCCTCGTGCGGCTACGTCGGCGACCCGCTTCCGCCCGCGTTCAACATCCCGCGCCACGTCCAGGACCTTCGCGCCGCGCAAGTCGGCCGCAACCTCGAAGTGCAGTTCACCATCCCGGCCACAACGACTGAAGATCTGCCCGTCAAGAACCTCTCGCGCGTCGAACTACGCGCGGGCCAAATGCCCGTCGGCGGTTGGAACGTCGATCGCTGGTTCGAGTCCTCCAAGGTCACGGCGGTCGAGAAGAGTGATCTCGGCCCGGCCGAAGCGTCGATCGATATCGCCGGATACGCCGGCGCCGAAGTCGTCGTCGCGGTCCGCATGGCGAACGCGAAAGGCCGTTTGTCGGCATGGTCGAACTTGGTCACGTTGCGCGTCGAACAGCCGTTCTCCGCGCCACAATTCAAGGCCGATTCCGCCCCGCAGGGCGCCGAGATCAAGTGGTCCGGCTTCGATGGCAAAGTCCTCGTTTTTCGCGATGACGAAAAAATCGGCGAGAGCGCTTCCGGCCGCTTTGCCGATGCGGGCGCCGAGCACGGCAAGAGGTATGCATATTCGATCCAGGCCGCTCGCGGGGCCGCGCTAAGCGAACGATCCGCCCCAATCGGCGTCAAGATCGAAGACCGTTTCCCGCCCGCTATTCCGGCTGGCTTGACTGCGGCCGCCGGACCGGGCACAGTGGAATTATCGTGGGAGCGCGGGACGGATCCCGATCTTTCGCACTACCTTGTAATGCGCGCCGCGGGCAGCGAGAGCGAATTCACAAACGTGGGGCGTACCGATGTTCCCGCCTACACCGACCGGGACGTCAAACCCGGAAGCCGGTACCGCTACCAGGTCGCAGCGGTCGATTTTCGAAACAACCGGAGCAACCCCTCCGGCGCGGTGGAGATTCTGATTCCTTGACCCAGTACATACGTTATTCTGTCGAGCACGCCAAGGAACTCGGCTTGATTATGGGCAAGCGCACGCGCAACATCGACGCCGCCAGCTGGCGCGATTACGTCTGGGGCGACACCTGCGTCAACGACGTGACCGCCCGCGACTTCCAGCGCAAAGACGGCCAATGGACGCGTGGAAAAGGCTTCGATACGTTTTGCCCGGTGGGCCGATGGGCCGTCCCGGCCGCCGAAGTGGAGTTTGAATCGTTGCGCGTCGAGACCTACCTCGACGATAGGTGCGTACAAAGCGCGCCCGTGACCGATATGATATTTGGA
The DNA here is from genome assembly GCA_016871135.1 of Acidobacteriota bacterium. Taxonomy (GTDB): domain Bacteria; phylum Acidobacteriota; class Terriglobia; order Bryobacterales; family Bryobacteraceae. Next base: position 6,818 of record VFZQ01000221.1, read on the forward strand.
CCGGGAGCCGTTCTGGCCCACGCGTCTCAGTTCTTAACGCACGAACCGGGTGATCTGAAGCAAAGTGCGAGTGGTGGGGACCGGCGTTGGCGCGGTCGAAAACACCATCGTTGGCGAATGAATTTAGGAGAAACACAGCATGAAGATTTTTCTTGATACCGCGAATCTGGACGAGTTGCGCAAGGGCGCGTCGTGGGGAATCGTCGACGGCGTTACCACCAATCCGTCACTGATCGCCAAGGAAGGCAAGCCGATCGAAGAGCAGGTCCGCGCGATCTGCGACATCGTCGATGGCGACATCAGCGCCGAAGTCGTGGCGACGGAGTTCAAGGCGATGGTGGAGGAAGGCCGCAAACTTTCCAAGATCCACAAGAACATCATCGTCAAGCTGCCGCTCATCCGCGACGGCGTGCAGGCCTGCAAGGCGCTGGAGTCGGAAGGCATCCGCACCAACGTGACGCTTTGCTTCCAGGCCGGCCAGGCGTTGTTGACGGCCAAAGCGGGCGCCTACATCATCAGCCCGTTCGTCGGCCGCATCGACGATATGGGTTATGAAGGCATGACGTTGATTCAGGACATCGTCCAGATCTACAAGAACTACGGCTTCAAGACGCAGATTCTTGCGGCGTCGCTGCGGACGACCAATCACGTCATCGCCGCCGCGAAGGCCGGCGCGCACATCGGCACGTTGCCGTTCAAGACGCTCGACGGCTTGTTCAACCACCCCTTGACGGACAAAGGGCTGGAGCAATTCCTGAAGGATCACGCCAAGGCTTTCGGGAACAAGTAACGGTGCCCGCGTTGCACGAGGTTCCCCTCGCGGTGCCCGCGGCGATTGGTGTGGCCGCGGCATCGGCGTTGGCGTGGCTGCTCGTGCGCGCGGTGCGCTTTCGCCGCGATCCGGTTGAGCGCGAGCGCCGCCGCCGCATTCACGTTCACGTGAACGGGCGGATGGGCGAGGCGCTGATCTTTCAAGCCGACGAGACCGAACTGCGCTACAGCTACGAAATCGGCGGCGTCAGCTACAACACGTCGCAAGAGATCGGCATACTGCTGCCGGTCCTCCCAGACGCCCCCGAGAGACTTCTCGGCACGGCGTTAATGAAGTACGATCCCAACAACCCCGCCAACTCGATTGTTGTCTGCGAGCATTGGGCGGGTTTTCGAAAGAAGAA
>VFZQ01000222.1 GCA_016871135.1 Acidobacteriota bacterium
GCCGCCAATTCCTCATTTAAGCCCATATACTGAACTTGGTTCTCTCTTCCCGCGTCCGAAGTGGTCCCCTTTTGCTCCGCCCTGATGGGAAACTTTTGGTCCGCCCTTGACACCGCCCTTTCGGAGTGCGAGTTGCACATACTGAGGTACACCGACAAACATGCGAACGTCAGGGTTAAGGTCCAACACTACCCGAGCCAAACGTCAAGGCGTCCGAACCGGGAATTGGCTGACCGTCACTCAGGCCGAAAAGCTGGTGAACTCCCCGGACACCGACACTCTGAAGGGCAAACGGGACCGGGCGTTGCTGGCTGTCCTGATCGGATGTGGATTGCGCCGGGAAGAAACCGCTGGCCTGACTCTGGAGCGCATCCAACAGCGTGACGCACGTTGGGCCGTTGTGGACTTAATCGGGAAGGGTGGCCGGGTCCGCACTGTGCCGATGCCGAACTTTGCGAAGGCAGCGATTGATCTTTGGATTGCGGCAGCGGGGTTCACTTCGGGTCGGATCTTCCGCCCGGTGAACAGAGGCGACAATCTGGCTGGCGACAGCATGACGGCTCAGAGCATCTTTGAGACCGTCAAGGGCTACGCCGCCGAGATTGGGGTGCCGAACATCGCCCCCCCCCACGATTTGAGACGGTCTTTTGCGAAGCTGGCTCACAAGGGACGGGCCGCACTGGAACAGATCCAGCTTTCACTTGGTCACGCTTCGATCCAGACCACGGAGCGGTACTTGGGCGTGCGGCAGGACTTGACCGATGCACCCCGTACGTGAATCACGTGATCGAAGTCGCATTTCTGTTAGCGCAGGCTGGATGCGACGCAGAGGTCGTAGCGGCCGGACTGCTTCACGACACAATCGAAGACACGGGCGTGACCTACGACGAACTAGCGGTGGAGTTCGGGCCACGCGTCGCCGATCTGGTGACTACGGTAACCGACGACAAGTCGCTACCAAAGCAGGTCCGGAAAGAAAAACAGGTGGAACATGCACGCGCGGCGAGCGCCGAGGTTGGCGCGATCAAGACCGCGGACAAGACTTCCAACCTGCGATCGATTCATGCGGCGCCGCCGGCAGGTTGGTCGATCGAGCGGCGCATCGAGTACGTGGCGTGGGCGCACCGCGTCGTCAGTAGTCTGCCGTCGCCGAATGAGGCACTGATGGTGGAGTATTCCGCGGCGCGGGCTTTGCACGGCGAGTAGCACCGAGCGTCGACGGTTCACAATCGCGGCTGTTTCGGTTCTCGATGAACCCAGCGGAACGCCTTCACCGAGTTCTTCCAGAAATACTTTTCGGGGGCTGTAGGGCTCTTGGCGGTGAAGTAATCATGCAGGACCTCGAGCGCGGCCTTGTTCCGCCCCGCATAAACGAGGAGGTCTTCGCCGAAGATGTCCCAGATGAAATCCATCACGGGCTTGTAGTCGGCCGGATTGAAGGCACTGGCGTTGCGGGGGCGGTAGAGTCCGGACATTTTCACGAACGCTCCGCGCTGCTTCAACTCGCGCAGTGATTTTTCGTAACCCTTTAGAACATCCGGCCGTGTAGGTAGCGCGAGCGCCTGCAAATGACCAAGCACGATGCGCAAACCAGGCACCTTATCCTTCAGGCGCAGCGTGGCTTCGATGAGATCGAGGCGCGGGTTAGCGACCTCCAGGGTTAGGCCCGTATCGGCGAAGGCTCGCATATTCTCGATGACGCTTGGGCGCTCGATCGCGGCCACGAGATCCTGGCCCTTCCACACGTTGCCGTAGCGAATGCCCAGGAAGAGCTTGTTTTTCCGGTAGCGGTCGAGGTGTTCGCGGAAGTCTTCCTTGACAGGATCGAGATTGCCGATCATGCCCACGATCATCGGCTCGCTTTCGATCATCATCAGCACCCAGAGGTTGTCTTCGACCCAGGGGCTGGCCTCTACCTTGATTCCGCCTACGATGCCGAGGGGGACTGCGGACTCGCGGAAGTCTTTAGGCAGGAACGGCGGCGCGTTGGGCGTGAACGGGAACGGCGCGCCTTGCGGGCGCGTTTGATCGTAAATGTGAAAGTGGCTGTCGATGATCGGAATCGGCGGCGCGGCAACCGCGGCCGAAGCGCCTGCGGCAAGCATCAGAGTTCTGCGGTCCAACTGCATTCGCCGATTCTATCCCAGGTAGAAATACAATGGTTCACAAGCATGCGTTTGCCCCTATTCCTGCTTGTCGGTGTATTGCTCGCGGCGGACGATCCGTTCGTGGCAAAGTACTGCGTGAGTTGCCACAGCGCGAACGCGAAGATGGGCGGGCTGGTGTTAACCGGTTTGTCGAGCAACGATGTGGTTTGGGAGAAGGCCGTGAAGCGAGTGCGCGCTGGCGAAATGCCGCCGGCTGGCGCGCCGAAGCCCGATCACTCAGCAGCGCGAGCGTATGTTCGAGATGTGACGGCGCGCCTTGACCGCGCGGCGCCGCACGCGGGACGCCCGGTGATTCGGCGGCTCAATCGAACCGAATACACAAACGCCGTGCGCGATCTGTTCGGCCTGAATTTGCCGTTGGCGGATGAGTTGCCGCAGGATCAATCGGCGGCTGGGTTTGACAACATCGCAGATGCATTGTCGATGTCGCCGCTGCTGCTTGAGCGCTACTTGAAGGTTGCGCGGCGCGTGAGCGAACTGGCGACAGGCACGGCAGATGCGAGTCCAATCGTTGAGACCTTCCCCGCAAAGGCGACACAGGCTGCCTGGCAAGGCGAAGGGATGCCGATCGGCACGCGGGGCGGCATACGCGTCACGCACTACTTTCCGCGCGATGGCGACTACGATCTCCGCGCGTTTCTGGTGAAAGAAAGTTTGACGCCACTTGAGGGCGTGCGGTTTTTCAAGGTTCGGCTGACGGGCGTACGGGCTGGGTCACACAACGTCGTCGTGACGTTTCCCGATGAATTCGCCGAGCGCGAGGGCCCGGTATCGAACGTCAGCGGTATCGGCGGCGCGTCGTTGGGTGGGCCGCTGGACGTTCTCGGCACGGCCGTGCGGCCGACGATCGAGTTCCGGCTGGATGGCAAACGCCTGAAGCTCTTCGAGATCGGCGGCATGACCGCGGGTGAAGCGGCGTTCGACGGACAGCCTGGGCCGCCGGCATTGGGGCGTATCGAGATTTCGGGGCCTTACAACGCCACAGCGGGCTCGGCAAGGATCTTTACCTGCAGGGCGTCGGACGCATGCGCGGAACAAATCTTGAAACCCCTGGTACGGAGAGCATTTCGGCGCGATGTGAGCGCGGCGGATGTCGCGCCGTTTCTGAAAGTTTACGCACGGCATTCCGGGAACTTTGAACACGCGATCGCAATGGCGATTCGAGAGATTTTGCTGGCGCCCGATTTTCTCTTCCGACTAGAGTTCGATTCCGGGCAAGGCAAGCCCGGAGCGCCTCAACCGCTGCGAGAATTCGAATTGGCGTCGCGGCTGTCGTTTTTCTTGTGGAGCAGTATTCCCGACGACCAGTTGCTTGATGCAGCCGCTACGGGGCGCTTGGGTCCGCAGTGGGAAAGCCAAGTGCGACGCATGCTGGCCGATGAGAAGTCATCTGCCTCGATGGGAAATTTTGTGACCCAGTGGCTGGGACTGAGTGGTCTCGATTCCGTGGATGTGGATAGGCAATTGTACCCGGCTTATGATCGCGGCCTGACACAGGCGTTTGCGACGGAGACGCGCTTGTTCATCGGTAGCTTGCTGCGCGAGAACCGCAAGATCGGTGACTTGATCGGCGCGAATTACACCTACGTGAATGACCGGCTCGCCGCGCACTATGGCATTCCTGGTGTTGTTGGCCCAGGCTTCCGGCGTGTAGCGCTCGGCGCCGAGTCGCAACGCGGCGGCCTGTTGACGCACGGAAGCGTGTTGCTGGTGACCTCACATTCGGCTCGAACCTCGCCCGTCTTACGGGGCAAGTGGATTCTCGATAATTTGCTGAATTCTCCGCCACCGTCGCCGCCCGCAAATGTGCCAGCGTTGGACGAGAGTCCGCGGGACGGAAAGAAACTGACGGCGCGCGAGCAGATCGAGAGACATCGATCGATTCCGGGCTGCGCGTCCTGTCACAACCGCATCGACCCACTCGGGTTCGCACTGGAAAATTACGACGTCCTAGGCCGCTGGCGAGCTCAGGACGAAGGTTCGCCGGTCGACGCGTCAAGCACGATGGCGAATGCAGAGCGCGTCGCCGGCGCGCAAGGGCTGCGCACCGTGTTGACCGGGCGCACAGAAGAGTTGGCTCACGCGACCGCCGAACGGCTGCTGACGTATGCTGTAGGACGTGAGCTTGACGGGCGCGATCAGCCCGCGGTGCGGGAGATCTTGCGCCAAACTGAAGCAGGCGGGTACCGCTTTCGGGATCTGATCGCCGCCGTTACCCGAAGCGTACCGTTCCGAATGAGACAGAAGCAGGAGTAATCACCGATGTTTCTCACGAGAAAGAAGCTGGCTCGACGCACGCTGTTGCGCGGCGCTGGCGTGTCGATCGGCCTTCCGTTGCTGGATGCGATGGCTGCCGCCGCAACGCCGGAACCTCCGCCCGTGCGGCGGCTTGGCTTCATCATGTACCCCCTCGGCGTGGATCAAGCGCGATGGAAACCGAAGGGCGAAGGCGCCTCGTACACGTTCAGCGAAGCGCTTGCACCGCTTTCACCGCATCGCAACAAGTTCACGGTGATTAGCGGCCTGTCGTCCGATCCGGACCGAACGAAGGCAGGATTTCACGACCGCGCGCTGGCGTCATTCTTGACGGGCGTCGAGATGACAAAGGGCAAGGTCCATGTCGGAATCTCCGTCGATCAAATCGCGGCGAAGACACTCGGAAAAGAGACGCCGTTTGCGTCGCTGGAACTCTCGACGGAGAACAACGGCGGTGGTGCGGCGCATGTGGGACCGGTATTCAAGACGGCAACGACGCCGCTGCCTTTCGAATACAATCCGCGCAAAGTGTTTGAGCGGCTATTCGGCGAAGGCGGCCGCATCGATCCAGCCGCGGCAGCGGCGCGGAATGCAGCGGACCAGAGCAGTCTCGACGGCGTGCTGCAACGTATTGGCGAGTTGAAACGGCAGTTGGGCGCGGGCGATAAGCGCAAGCTCGATGAATACGTAGAATCGATCCGCGATGTGGAACGGCGAATTCAAGTAGCGTCGAAGAAACGGCCCGCCGAGTTGCCACCGATGACGCGGCCAGCCGGCGCGCCTGACGCTTGGCCGGATCACGTGAAACTGATGTTCGATTTGCAGGTGCTGGCGTTGCAGGCCGATTTGACGCGGGTTTGGACGTTTCTCTACGCGCGCGAGGCAACGTCGATCAACTTCCCTCACTTGAATATTTCGATGGGCCATCACGAGATTTCGCATCACAACTTCGAGAAAGAAAAGCTCGACGCGCTTGCGAAGATCAATGTAAACCAGTCGCAATTATTCGCGTACTTCCTGTCGAAGCTCGATGCGCTGCGCGAAGGCAATTCGACGCTGCTCGATCACTCACTGATCATGTACGGCAGCAACCTCAGCGTGCCGACTTCGCACAGCCAGCGTGATCTGCCGATCATCGTCGCCGGCGGCGCGGCGGGACGAGTTGCGCACGGCCGCTACATCGCGCTGCCCGGCGATGAGACGCCGCTGTCGAATTTATATCTGACGATGCTCGAAAAGGTCGGTGTACCGATGGAGAAGCTGGGCGATAGCACCGGGCGCTTCAACCGGCTGGAGATGTGATGCGAACGCTGTTCCTATTCACGGTCGCGGCGGCATCAATGTTCGGCAGTTTGCTCGACGCCGTGCGCAATGACGATCACGCGCTTGCCGAGCAAATGCTGAGGGACGGCGCGAAGGCAAACGAGCGCGACGACGACGGGACTCCGGCGTTGGCATGGGCCGCGATGCGCGGCAATGTGGCAATCGCGACGTTGTTGTTACGTTCGGGCGCCGATCCGAACTTGACGAACGAATCGGGCGTCAGCCCTTTGGCGATAGCGATAACGAATGGCTCGGGTGAGATTACGTCACTACTGTTAAGGCATCGCGCCAATCCAAACGTGAGTCGCGAGAACGGCGAGACGCCGCTGATGATCGCCGCGCGGATGGGTCGCGTCGATATCATGAAAGGCCTGCTTGCGAGTGGCGCGAATGTGAATGCGCGCGAAAAGAAGTTCGGACAAAGCGTTCTGATGTGGGCCGCAGGTAATAGCGAAGCCGTGCAAATGCTGGTGCGGGCCGGCGCCGATATCCGCGCCGTCACGAAGGCCTGGGATGTGAAATACACGAACTATTTGCCTACGACTGTGACGCTTGGAAAGACTGGTATTCCGTGGAACAACGATGGCGACTACATCGCGAAGAAGGGTGGCTTGAGCGCGCTGCACTTCGCCGTGCAGAAGAACGATTTTGAATCGGTGCGTATCCTGCTCGATGCGGGCGCGGACGTAAATACGGCCGCAGCCGATGGCACGACGCCGCTGCTCACCGCGCTATACAAGTGGGACCTTCCGAAGGCCACATTCATCCCAGGCCGCGGCGCGCCGGCGACAGCGGGCAGTTCGCAGCGATTCACGCCAAGTCTACGCGTGGCTCGGTTGTTGCTGGATCGCGGCGCTACCGTGAAGGTGATCGACGGCACAGGTTACTCACCCTTGCATGGAGCGGCGCTGGCTGTGGCGAAGGCGGCGCGCACGGGTACGCGGCAGCGCGGTGCGTATGGACAAACCGCGGCGGCGCTGGCATTGGGTGGCGATGACGAAGAGGGCCTGAAACTGGAACTGAAGGACACGCTCGAATTCGTGCAGCGGTTGCTTGACGCGGGCGCGGATCCGAACCTGGGCACGATTTTCCCGACGGGTGGCCCAGCGGGCGATGTGCGGATCAATCCGGCACCGGCGGGATCGTCGACGATGCATATCGCGGCGAGTTCGGGCAGTGTTGATCTCGTGAAGCTGCTCGCGGCGCGCGGTGGCAATGTGAATCAGTTGCGCAAGGACGGGCATACGCCGTTTTCGGTGTCGGTGCTGGCGGGCGATCTCGCGGTTGTGAAGCAGATGGTGGCCTCGGGCGCCGCTGTAAAAGCGCGCTGGAATCCGCAGGACAAGATTCCTGATCCGGTCGACGCGATCACGCTGGCGCGGAGCGATCAATCGATTCTGCACTTGGCGGCCATTCAAGGCAAGCCGGAAATTCTCGAATACCTTCACGCGCAGGGCGCGGCGCTCGACGCCAAGAACTCAATGGGCGAGACGCCGTTCGATCTGGCCGACAAGCAAGAGCGGTATCGCGACGCGATTCAAAGACAGAACGTCGATGGGGATGTCGAGAAATTGAAGAAGATCGTACGCGGGACAGCGGGCACCGATTGTTTGCGGCGGTTGGCGGCGGCGCGCCGGGTGGTGGCGAAGATCAAGTTCCACTGTGGCGAGTTGTTTCCGCGGGTGGGCTTCATCGTGACCAATCTGGAGACGGACAGCCGAGCGGTAGTGCGGTTCTACAACAAGCGTGGGACGGCGGAGCAATGGATCAAGGAAGGCAAACAGGCGGTGAAGATGACGCGGCTGAGTTGCCATCGGTTCCGCTCGAATGAGGTTCGCCTGATGCTGAGTTAATGGCTGGCGTAGTCATGAGTGGAAAGAAGTGCCCAAATCTCTGAAAACACTGGAATCGCGTATGGTCCGAAAACTCGATCAGCCACACCACAAGGCCACCCAGTGGATGCAGGTCTGTGCGAAACTTCGGAACTTGAGCGGGCGAGTGCTCCGGAGACTCCACGGATCAAGCAAGAGGCGCCAAAATCGTGGACACGGCGCAGACCTTCGGCGTATCAGCCGTTCATCACTGATGCCAGCATGGCGGCGGTCACGACCACGTTGGTTCAGGCGGCGTCGCGGTAGTAATAGTTCAGCATGCCGCCCAGGCGCTGACGGCGCTGGATGGCACCCGACGCTCCCAGGTGGCCCGCCTCCGGGCAGATGATCCGGCTCGCCAGACCCTGGT
>VFZQ01000223.1 GCA_016871135.1 Acidobacteriota bacterium
ATACTGCTTAAACTCCCACGGCGAGCGCATTACCGCGCCGGGCTTGCCGAAAAAGGGCGTGATCGTGTTTTCGCCCCTGGTCTGTTTGCCGTGATGCTTGACGAGATCGGGCTTGTAGTCGAACGTGTCGATGTGGCTAATGCCTCCGGGCAGGAAAATGACGATCAGGTTCTTGGCCTTGGGCGCGAAGTGTGTGCCGGGTTTGCGCGGGGCGGCCTCGGCCTCCAGTTGCGCGAGCGCGAGTCCGGCGGCGCCGCCGCCCACTTCCCACAGGAGTTGTCGTCTGGTCATGGCGTGTAGATGAACTCGTTGGTGTTGAAGAGCACGCGCGCGTAGGCGGGCATGCCGTTTTGACGGCTGAAGGTGAGTCCGGCATCGAGTTCATTGGGCGAAGGCTCGCGGCCGTACAGGATTTGATACGCGCGCTTGATGCGCGCTTCGGGCGTCGGCGCCTCATGAGCGAGCCGCGCGGCAAGGCGTTCGGACTGCTTCATCACGAAGCCGTTGTTGAGCAGCGTGAGGGCTTGCACGGGTGTGTTGGAGATGCTGCGCTGCGGTGTTGCAACGGAAGGGTCGGGGCAATCGAAGCTGTCCATGAAGATGCGCTCCCCGCCGCGCACGACGAAGCGATAGACGGCGCGCTTCCAGACTTCGGGGCCGTCGTTGTCGAGCGCGGCGTAGATATACGATCCGCGGTCGCCCTTCTTTTGCAAGAGAAAGCTCGGGCCGCCGCGAGCGGAGTTGAGGCTTGCGGTGGCCGACAGGATCGTGTCGCGCAGCGTTTCGGCATCCATGCGTTTGAGCGGCATACGCCATAACAGCCGGTTGCCCGCGTCGACGGCAAAGGCTTTGTCGTTCATCGCCGAAGACTGTTGATAGGCCTTCGACGAGACGATCTGCTTGTGCAGCCACTTCAAACTCCAGCCGTTCTCCATGAAGGAGACGGCGAGCCAATCCAGCAGTTCCTGATGGGAGGGGCGGTCTCCCATCAGGCCAAAATCGCTGGGAGTGTTGACGATGCCGTTGCCGAAGTGGAAGTACCAAACGCGGTTAACGATGACGCGCGCGGTGAGTGGGTTGCGCGTGTCGGTGATCCAGTCGGCGAGCGCGATGCGGCGTGAAGCGTCGTCGGCTTTCCCGTCCAGCCCGAAAAGCCCGTTGCGATGTCCGAGCGCCGCGAGCGCGCCCGGAAAGACCTCTTCCTTGGTTTTCGAAACGCTGCCCCTTTCAAGCAAGTGCGCAGGTTCGATGGCATGCGGTTTGGCGGCGTAAACCATCGCGGGCGGCACGATCGCGTCGATCTTCTTGCGCCATTCGGCGCGGTCTTTGTGGAGCGCCGCGCGGCGGTCCTGTAGTTCCTTAGAAAGCGCGGCAAGCACCTCGGAGTCAGAGACCGAGGGCATGTCAATCTCGTTGACCGAAATGTGATCGAGCGAAACAGCGATGGTGCGCCACGCTGCGCCATCGTCGGAAGCTTCAAGGGCGTAGACCCTGATCTGGCCGTCGTTGCGGTCGTTAGTGCGATCGGTCGCCCATTCGATGGCGTCGATCGATCTGGCGGCCGCGTTGTCAAAATTGATGTAGACCGGCTTGTCGACCGAAGCGGAAGTCGGCGCTGTCCAATTGGAGAGCGTAATGCCGGCGGGCTGGAGTTCGAGCGTGTCGATACGCGCGAGTTTTCCTTGATGGCCCTGCACGGCGAGGCGCAAATGCTTCGCATTCACTGGCGCGAAGCGATTGCGGCTGAAGACCGGCGTCAGCGGCAGTCGGAATTTTTCGGCGGCCCGGGCGCGATCGTAGGCGATCATCTTTTCCCGCAACAGCCGCGCTTTGACGGGCAGTTCAATCTCGTCGATCGCCTTCTGCACCTTTGCGAGTTCGGCGTTGAAGGGCTTGACTTCGGCATCGTAACGCTTCCTGTCTTCGGGCGTGACAACCTGGCGCGTGCCGAAACCGACGCCGCCGAACACAGAAGTGAGTTGGTAGTACTCCTTCGTCGGGATCGGATCGAACTTGTGATCGTGGCAGCGCGCGCAGTTGACGGTCAAGGCTTGGAACGTATGAAACGTCGTCGTGACCATATCGTCCAATTCGTCCATGCGCGCGGTCTTTTTCATGGCCGCGTCTTTATTGAGTTCCGCGGAGACGGAGTCCCACGGGCCGGCGACGAGAAAGCCGGTGGCGGCGACCATTTGGGGATCGTTGGGCGCGACCAGATCGCCGGTGAGTTGTTCGCGAATGAACTGGTTGTAAGGCTTGTCCGCGTTGAGGGCGTCGATGACGTAGTCGCGATAACGCCACGCGTGGAACCGTTCAAAGTTGTGTTCGCCTCCATCGCTTTCACCGAAACGGACAACGTCGAGCCAGTGCCGGCCCCAGCGTTCGCCGTAGGCGGAAGACCCAAGCAAGCGATCTACCGTCTCTGCATAGGTGTATTTGTAGTCATCGTCCTTCGGCGGCAGGCCGGTCAGGGCGAAATGCAGACGACGGATGAGATCCCGGTCCGAAGCGCGCGGCGAGAACACCAGATTTTTTTCGCGCAGCTTCGCCAGAAGAAAGTCGTCGATCGACTTGCCGTTCGCGGACTTCACGGGAGGTTGAAACGCCCAGTAGGCTTTTTTCGGTGCGGCGAGTTTACTGGTCTGCGCAGCGCCGGAGCGAATCCAGTTTGCGACGGCGACGAGGTCGGCCGCCTCGAAGCGCGGGCCTCCCATCGGCATCTTGCCCGCAACTAGATGTTGATAGAGTTTGCTCGCATCCGGGTCTCCGGGCTTAAGGACTCGCGCAAACCCGGCGGCGCCGGTCATGTCAAAACCGGCCGCTGCTTTGTCGCCGGAGTGGCATCGGACGCAGCGTTGTTCCAAAAGCGGCTTAACCGTGCGGTCGAAGTCTTGCGCGTGAGCGAGATAGGCGAGGGCGATCCAACCGGTGCAGAGCTTCACGTGGATATCATATACCTCTTGGAGGATTTCTGGCCCATGGTACCCCTATCTGGACGGTCGTAGGCCTTCGGGAAAATCACCCTATTACCCAGAAAAAGCATTGCCCTCTCCAATTGCCCCCTTTATACTCAGATTGATGGCTAGTACACACAGTACGAGCAGTCGAGCATTTGAAGACCACTTTAGCTGGGGAAGCAAATGATTACCACAATCGTGATCATGACCCTGTCTCTGGCGATGTTCGTCTACTGGTTTCGCTACTCATGCATCCTGATTCTCGAGTCCGACTGGAACGAGGAAAAGGCGCGGGAGTTCGCGGCCCAGAACAAGCTGGCGTTCGATAGCAGCGACGCCCTGCTAGCTCGGTCGGTCTCCGCTGTCGAACTGGATCGCCTACGAGATTGGCTGGACCGGGATCTACGAGTGATTCGCCGTTTGATGTCGGATTGTCCGGGCCTCCGGGAAACCGGAGCATCGTTGGAGAGCCGGATGCTCATGATCGATTTTCAACTGATGAAGGCATGGTACGCGGTCACGCGGTCCATGTCTCAGCCGAAGGCGCACCAAGCGCTTCGGAGCATGTCCAAGATCGTCGGTTATATGGCCGGCGAGTTGGGCGACCAGATGGTGACGGCGCGCGGTTAGAGCTGGGCGCTGAAACCGGATAAATTCTCGCGCGGCGCGGATGCACTCCGCGCCGCATTTCTCTATCGAACGCTCGATTTCCGGAACGCTTCCATATGGACGCGGCTTTTCTCGATTTCGCCAATGGCGCGGTACAGCGCCGCGAGCCGGTAATGCGCCGCGGCAAGTGAGGAATCGCGAGCGAGCGCTGCTTCCAATGCGGCTATCGCTTTGGAACGGTCCTCGCCGTGCAGTCGAGCCAGTTCCAGCAGTGCGCGTGTGTCTTTGGTATCCAGTGCAGCCGCCTTTTCTAGGAGGCGCACGGCATCGGCCTTCGGATCGGTGAACCGCGCCGAGTAGTACAACGCTTCGCCGCTGGACGGATGCATCGCGGCAATTTCCCGGACTGCGGCGGCGACTCGCGAGCCCTCCCCCATCTCCGCCAGGAAGGGCAGAAGTTCCAGCGATCGCGGCGCGGCAAGGAGCAGTTCCGTCGCGGCCGCGGTCTTGCCGTTAAGGTATAAGGCGACGGCTACACCAGCCGTCTGTCCTCGTTTGCGAAACGCCGCTTCCGCCGCCCCGTAGAGCTTGGCGTCGACCAGCCGGGCGCCTTCGCCATGTCCGGCCAAAGCCCTCAGCCGCCGGACGATTTCGTTGTTAATCCGCGCCTGTTCGGCGGCGGTGTGAGTCGTGCCATCGACGGTCGCGGCGGTGGGGCTCGATTGAAACGCGCCGGTCGACTGAAACTCTGGCGGGGCGGTGACTTGCGCGAGCAGCAAAATCAGAAACATCGTCTAGCAGACTAGCATGTCAGTACGATTTGCAGGACGGGGCCGGCGAGGCTTCGGTCAATTCGCATCGCGCATTGACGGGCAGTCCCTTCCACTCCTGCGTCTTGCCGCTGGGCCAGCGGACGGACACTCGCTCGACTACTTTCGCCGCGCCGAGACCAAAGTGCAAGGCCGCTTCGTGACTGGAGAAATAACTGCCGCCGCTCATGAGTTCGTCGATCTGGCCGCCGGCTCGCACACGCGCGCCGATCGCACGGCCGCGCAGAACGATATTCACGAAGTTCCCCGACGGAGACTCGTTCTTCAGAACCGATGGCGCCGCATCGATGTTGCCGATTACAATCTCCGGCCGGCCATCGCCGTCGAGGTCGCCAACCGCGAGCGCGCGCGAAGCCCGCAACCCTTGAAACGCCGGTCCCGCGGAAGCGGAGATATCGGCGAACTTCCGTCCGCCAAGATTCCGATACAGCAGCGCTTTCTGCCGGTACCGGTCACCCATCGCCGTGCGGTCCACATCCGGATACACATGCCCGTTGGCGGTCACCAGATCGCGCAGCCCGTCATCGTCGATATCGACAAACGCCACTCCCCAACCGAGCAGCAGATTCGCCCCCAGTCCCGCCGCCGCCGCGATGTCCTGAAAGAAGCGCCCGTCTTCGTTGCGATAAAGCGAAGGCAACTCGCCCGAGAAATTGGTCTTCGCGATATCCAGAAATCCGTCGCCATCGAAATCGGCGACCGCGACGCCCATGCCGGCCTGTGTGTTGCCGTCGTTGTTGAAAGCAACGCCCGCCTCGACGCCGCGTTCGACGAAGGAGCCGTCGCGCTTGTTCTCGTAAAGCAGGCTCGGCGTTTGATCGCAGGCCACATAAACGTCCGGCCAGCCGTCGTTGTTAAAGTCCGCCGCCGCGACGCCAAGCCCCCAGCATCCGCCTGGCTTTCGAATCCCGGCCTTAATGGATACGTCTTCAAAAGCGCCTGAGGCCATTTGCCGCAGCAGCACATGCTGTCCGTGCGGCAGTCCCTTCGGCCCGCAGGCCACGGCTAACTCCTTCCACATACAGTTCGGATTGGCGCCCGGTTGCAGCGGATTCTTCGGATCGATCACGGCGTAGTTCGAGACAAAGATATCCAGCCGCCCATCGCGGTCGAAATCCAGAAACGCACAGCCCGCGCCCCATCGATGCATCTGCGCCGGCAGCGGAGCGCTGACGAAACCGCTTGTGGTGTTGCGATACAGCACGTTGAACCCATAGCGCGCGACAAACACGTCGGGCCGGCCGTCGTTGTCATAGTCGGCAACGCAAACGCCCTGGTCCCAGCCGGGATCGCCCGGGAGTTCGGACTTCTTGAACTTTCCGCCGCCTTCGTTGCGATAGAGCATCGACCGCGCGCCCGCGCCGTTAACCACCAGGACATCGTTGCGGCCGTCGAGATCGTAGTCGAAGATCGCGATGCCGCCGCCTGTCGTTTCATAGAGAAACTGCTTGCGCAACGGATCGCCGGAAACCTGCACGCCATCGATCCAGCCGGCATCGACAAACCGGGGCGCGTTCACCGCGGCCGCGGCGAGTGCAACGCAAAAGACCGCGTACTTCATCGCAATCCGAACACAAACAATCCGCTGCCCGCGGCGATAGCAACGCGCTGCGCGCCGCCGGCGGCGAACGACATCGGCGAGGCAATGACGCGGCCTCCAAGATTGACGTGCCACAAATCGCGGCCCGTCGATGCATCGAGCGCTTTAAAATAGCCGTCTTCGGTTCCGGCGAAGACGACTCCTCCAGCGGTCGATAACACGCCCGCCCGCGGTGGAACTCGCAGCTTATGTTCCCACTTCGTCTCACCGGTCGATGGGTCGAGCGCGCGCACCGCGCCGTACCAATCGTACGCCACTTGCTCGTTGTTGAAGAAGCCGCCTTGAAACCGCCGGCCCGGTTTGTAGTCCGCCGCACCTTTGTAATAGAGGCTGCCTCCTTCGCCCACCGGGACGTAGAACAAATCGGTGGCGGGACTATACGACGGCGAATTCCAATTCGTTCCGCCGGCGACTTGTGGATAGACGTGATTCCCTTCCGGGGTGGGCAGTTTTCCAGGCCGTCGAATCGGCCGGCCGCGGTCGTCAAGGCCTTCCGCCCAGGTTTGCTTCACGTACGCTTTTCCGTGCAGGAACTCGCCTGTCGCGCGATCGAGGACGTAATAGAAACCGTTGCGATTAGCCGTCACCAACACCTTGCGATCACGGCCGCGAATGGGGCGGTCAAGCAGCGTCATGATCTGCGTCGCGTCCCAATCGTGTTCATCGTGCGGCGTGAATTGGAAGTGCCACTTGCGTTCGCCGGTATCGGCGTCCAACGCGACGACGGAGCACGAAAACAGGTTGTCGCCCTTTCGCACGTCTCCGTTCCAATCCGGCCCCGGATTGCCCGTTCCCCAGTACGTCAGGTTGAGTTCGGGGTCGTAGCTGCCGGTGATCCATAACGGCGCGCCGCCCGTTTTCCACGAGTCGCCCGCCCAGGTGTCGTGGCCGAACTCGCCCGGGCCGGGCACCGTATAAAATCGCCACTTGCGCGCACCCGTAACAACGTCATAGGCGTCGACGAATCCGCGAATTCCGTACTCGCCGCCCGCCACGCCCGCGATCACTTTGTCCTTCACCACCAGCGGCGCGTGCGTGCCCGAATAACCCGGCTTGTAGTCGGTCATCTCGGTATCCCAAAGTACTCGGCCGGTCTTGCGGTCGAGCGCCACCATGTGCGCATCGACGGTCGTGATAAACACGCGCTCACCATGAACGGCGACGCCCCGGTTCACCTGGCCGCAACAAACCTGCGCTTTCGGCGGCATGCGTCGCTTGTACTCCCAGAGCCGCACGCCGGTTGCCGCATCGAGCGCGACCACGTCGCTCGGCGGAAGGGTGATGTACATCACGCCATCGACCACCACGGGCGTTGTTTCAAACTTCTCGACGATCTTGGCTTGATAGGCCCATTGCAGCGTCAGCTTTCCGGCATTGGCGGGCGTGATTTCGGTCAGGCCGCTGTGCCGCATCGAACGGTAGTCGCCCGAATACATCAGCCAGTTTTCAGGCGCCTTCGATGCGTTCAGCAACTGCTGGTTGGTCACTTGCGCGGAAGCGACGCTTGTTAGCAACAGGAACCACTTCATCGCGAACCTCCCGCGCACAGAAACGCCAGCACGTCGTCGATTTCGCTCGCCTGCAGCGTCTTCGCATACGAGGGCATCGGCGACTCTTTCGGCAACGCCAACTCCGCCAGTTGCACCCGCCGGAACGAGCGGATTCGTTCCGCTGCGTCGAGCACGTGCACCGTGTACTCGTCCTGATTCAGCAGGATGCCGCGCACCGATTCGCCGTTCACGGTCTTCAAACGCGCAACGCGGTAGGCGCGCGAGATCGCCTTGTCCGGCTCGACGATCGATTCGCGCAGATGTTCGATCGATCTCGACGCGCCGATGCCCGCTAGATCCGGGCCAAGCCGCGATGTCTTGCTATGACAGTTGCGGCAGCCGCCTTTTCCGTTGAATATCGATTCCCCGCGCGCGGCATCGCCCGGCGCGGCACATCGTTTCGCGGCGGCGCCGGCTCCGAACTGGCGGACGAAA
>VFZQ01000224.1 GCA_016871135.1 Acidobacteriota bacterium
GCTTCTCGAGCGAATCGAAATCACGACGCACGCCTGCAGGGTTGCCCATATCCCAGTTTACACCGGACGCTTGAAAGTCGTCTCTATATTATGCGGGACTCAATAGGTGGTGTTTATCGTGGTATCGTGAGGGCAGTGGCTCCCCCCAGTTGAGGGTAGCCGGATTACTGATGGCAAGCGCAGCCGGTTCAAGCGTGCCATAGTGTAAGGACCGAGTGACTGACAAACTGATTGGCTTTTTCGTTGCGGTAAGTGCGGCCGTAGCGCAGGAAGCGGCGTTCCCGTTGACGGCGCGATTGCAGTCGCGCGTACCGGTGGCGGGGATTGCGGCGGAGGCGTTCTACCTGCCGGGCAGCGCCGATGTGTCTTGTTTTGAGGCTACCGCCGCCGGCAGCCGATTCCTCTGCCTTTCCGACAGCGGAACCATACTCGAGTGGTCCGCCACGAATCTTGTGCGTCAAGTGGCGTCGGGTTTTACGGGGCCGTTGCGGGCGAAGGCGGCTGAAGACGGGTCGCTCTATGTACTCGACATGGGGCGCGGGACGTTGTCGTTGGTGGCGCCGAACGGGATGGTAACTCGGATATTGGGAGCGGGATCGGACCGGATCCCGAAGCCGCAGATGGATCCGCGGACCTTCGACCTTCCCTTCTTCGTTTTGACGCGCGACTTTTATGCCAACTTCACGCAGCTTGGCATTGACGATCAAGGCAATTTGTATATCGTCGTCCTGCACGAAGAGGTATCGAACACAACGGCGACCCGACGGTCGTTTTGGATCTTCCGGTTGGAGAATAAGGGCGCGACGATGTCGCTCTATTACGACGGATCGGCGGCAATGGCGGGAAAAACCGCTCTACCGGAACTGACGTCGGTGACGATCAACGCACAACGCACGATGTATTTCGCGATGGACGGACAAATTTCGCGGCTCACGGGAACGTCGAATTACGTTGAGTTTCGAGGTGGCCCGTTCCAACCGATGGTCAACAATCCGGCGCGGACGGTGGCGTTTGCGTCAAACGGCGATGTACTGATTCAGTCCTTCAACGGGAACCTGTACCGGCTTGGGTTCGCTGAGTTGCGGACCGACTTCAATCCGGTCGGTTTTTTGAACGGGCCGATTACGCGGGCCGGATCGAGCGCGATCGGGTTCGACCTGAGCGAAAATCGCCTATTGCGGTATGAACCGGATGCCACAAGAATCTACGCGGCTCGCGTGATCGGCCGGCTGTTGCGCAACATTCCGGTGCTGGGCAACAGTGCGTTCCGGCCGGCGTTCGACAGTCCGATCGGCGTATCCACCGACAACCAGAATCAGGTTTTTGTGACCGAGGGTGAAGACGGGTCGGTGTACCGGATCGCCAGCAACGGCGTGCTGTCACGGGTGACGCGAACCATCTTCAATCCGGACAGCACAACGCCATACCGTTTTACGAGCGATACCATCGCGCTCGACCAGATGCCGTATCCGGTTGTCGCCACGGCAAATGACATCAGCGGGCGGTTATACATGTTCGACCGCGACTGCAATTTTTACATTCAGCAATCGCCGACGACGGCGCGGCGAGCGGCGCGATTGAGCATCGACAAGGGCTGCGCGCAAGCCTCGATGGTTATTGATCCGATGGGCCGCGTGATGATCGGCGCGCACGCGCAGGGCGAGATTCATTCGGCGAACGGCGACCCGCTTGGCGGCGATTACACATTTACGCGCATTTACTCAGGCGGTGTTTTGCAGTCGATTTCCCAAATGCAGTCGGGCGAGTTGCTGGTATTGGAAGGGCGCGAATCGACGACGTGGACGCTGCGGCGTCTCAATCCAACAACGCGAGCCGCCGTGACGTTCCGGTTGGACGATGCGCTGCGGAACAACACGAATATCCGGTTGTCTTCGGCGGCGGTGGATGCAGCCGGGCGCATACTGGCGGTTTCGTGTTGCACGACAGGCGCTTCGAGCGAGGCCGGGAGGCGATTCCTGATTTCGTTGCAGATCGGACCGGGCGATGTGTTGAGCGGCGAGGCTCGGCCGATTGTATTTTTCGACGAGCCGGCGCAGAGTCCGTCGGCGGTGTTTTCGCATGCACGGGGAACTCTGCTTCGAACCAATCTGAACCGGATCTACATGCTGGAGGCGCCCGCGTTTCGGTCGAACTCAGCGATTTCGGTCACCAATCGGGTTACCTGGACCTACGATCCGGATGCGGGCGTGCAAGAGTTCGCGACAGCGGTGACCCCAGTGTATGGCCCAACGGGGTTTCGGACCCGGATGACGTGCGATCGAGGATTTGAGCGATGGGTACGCCTGGGACCGGCGGCGGCCGTGGCGCCGACGCAATTGCAGCTGGCGCTCGACACCACCAACGCTCCGTCGCGCGCGGCAAGCTGCCGGATCGAATTGCTGGCTACCGATACGACGCGGGTAATGGCGACGACCACGTTCGACCTGATTCCTGATCCGGTGAAACTGGCTGCGATTCCGCCGTTGAGCATGCTCGGCCAGACGCAGCCTTTCAGCGTCGATCCGGCTGTTGCAACTACCGCAAAGCAGATCCGGTTGTTGAACACCTCACCGGAGACCGTAACCGTGAATCTGAACGGGAGCTTGCCGGAAGGGGTGGTTGTCACACCCGCGGCGCTTACGCTCGATCCGAAGCAGAGCGGCGATTTTACGATTACACTCACACCGGCGTTGTTACCGAGGCAGGTGTATCGTTTGCCTTTGCGGGCGGTGTGTACACCTTGCGGAGGAGACGGCGTCGGCATCGACTTCGGTTTTCAAATCAGCGGGAGGACGACGTCGCTCGACATTTCGGCCGAAGCGGTGTTGCTCGATGCGGCGACGTTGCGGGCGCGCGGCCTGACGCGTGTCGCGGCGGCGGCGCTTGTCATCAACAGGATCGAGGAAGGCGACATCTCGAGTTCGATCGACTTCGGCCAGGCGACGCCGTGGTTCACTCTCGAGAAGACAAGCTCCGCGCGCGGAGAAGATGGCTCGCTAGCGGTGGAATACGCGGTCGTGCTGGCTCCGACGGGATTGCCAACGCGGCCGGCGAGTAATGTCGTCACATTCGCGAGCCGGAGCGTGCCGGGTGTGTCACGCCGATTCTTGACGGTGTTTTATTTTCCGGAGGGTTTCGCGGCGCAGAGGTTGTTTGAGTCGGGCATTGCGGGAGTGTCGGTAAATCTGGCGACGGCGCGAGCGGCGACGGTTCGGGTGCCGGTCTTTAGCCGCGCGACGGCGCCGATGGCCTACAGCACCTACATGCTGGGCTCCGAGGCCGGCGCGGTGACGGTACCTTCCGTGCAGGGCGTGGTTGGCGCCGGGGCGGCGGAGATCGAATTCGAAGTAACGCGCGGAGGCACGGCGACAGGAGCGTCGGAGAACAAGGATGTCGTGATCTTGTTCGCCAACGGCGAGAAGCTGGTGATCACGGTGAATGCGGTGACGTCGACACAAGTCAGCGGAGCGGCGAAGGGACGGCGCGAGATCGGATCGTGCGCCAACACGCGGCTGCTGTTGACGCCGCGCGAACCGGGCCTGCCGTTCACGGTGGTGCGCAATGTCGGACTGCGATTCAGGGTGGAGTTGAAGGACGAATGCAACCAGCTTGTGAACGCGAGCGACAAGGCGCAACTGCGGTTTGCGGTGGAGCCGGCCAATGGCACGGCCACGGTGACATCGACGGGTAACGGCGGGTGGGATATTTTCTGGCGGCCGGAGAGGGTGCAGGAGAATGTCGTTGCGAAGCTGGTGGCTGTGCGAGCCGTCAGCGAACGCGAGATCTACGCGGGAACACTGACGTTGAACGGCCGCGTGGCGGATTCGCAAGTACCGAGCCTGCGATCGTTCAGCGTGCGCGACGCGATCAGCTTCGAGGAGAAGACGATCACGGCGCCAGGCGCATTTATCAGCATCTTTGGAGAGAACCTGGCGCAGTCGGAACGGCTCGGATTCGACACGCCGGGAACGTTCCCGACCGATCTGGCCGGAGTGCAGGTGCAGTTCAACGGCAAACCGGCGCCGCTGCTTTACGTTTCACCGGGACAAGTGAACTTGCAGGTGCCCTACGATTTGCAGTTCACCGAGTATCGGATGGTGATCCGAAGGGGCGATCTCGTTTCCGCGCCATCGGCACTGAGCGTGGGGAGCGCCTCGCCCGCGGTGGCGACGCTGGATGGCACAGGCAGGGGACAGGGGCAGATTTACCGAATCGCGCCTGAAGTCGAAGCTGGTTTCGCGACACCGGCCAACCCAGTGCGGCCGGGGGAGTCGATTCTGGTTGTCGCGACGGGGCTGGGCCCGACGAATCCGCTGGTGGATGAAGGGAAAGCCGTGGCGGCGGAGTCGCGGTTCGGCACCACGGGCGATGTCCGGGTGCGGATCGGCAATGCGCTCGCCACCGACGTGGCTGCGTGGCTGATGCCGGGGCAGATCGGCATTTACTTCGTGTCGGCGGTTGTGCCGGCGGAGGCGCCAACAGGCGATGCCGTGCCCGTGGTGGTGAGCGCCAACGGCGTGGAGAGCCAAGTGGTAACGATGGCGGTGCAGGCCGCGGTTACGCCAAGCGCGCGTCGCGTCGGGTAACCTGCGGGAGCACGACCAGCGCAAACCACAACCGGCAGAGTTGGCCGAAGGTGTTGAACAAAGACTTGAGGCGGAAGAACTGGCTGCGACCGTGCAAGCGCGGGTGGTGATGTACGCCGACCTCTTCGACCAGGTAGGGGCACAGCTCGATCTTCTTGACGAGTTCGACGCAGATCGTTCCGCTGGTGGAGCGGAGCGAGATTTCTTCTAAGAGGTGGCGGCGGATGAGGCGGAAGTCGCAATCGATGTCGCGAAGGTGGATTCCGAAGATGAAGCGCGCGAAGCGGTTGTAGAGCCAGCCGATGGCGACTCGATGCCAAGGATCGTTGCGGTTCAATTTGTAGCCGTTGACGAGTCCGGTGTTGGGGCCGAGATGAGCGACGAGTTCGGCGAGTTCGGTGGGGTCGTACTGGCCATCGCCGTCGGTGTAGAAGACGAGGTCTTTCGTGGCGGCTTCGAAACCGCTGCGGAGTGCGCCGCCGTAGCCCCGGTTGGCTTCGTGTGTAACGGCCTTGAAGCGGCCCGGGAATTCCGATTCAAGTGCGGCAAGAACGTCGGCGGTGTTATCCCAACTGCCATCGTTGACGGCGATGACTTCGTAGTCTTCGGTGAGCGAAGGCAGGAGAGCCATGGTGCGGCGGACGAGATCGCCGATGGTCTGCCCATCGTTGTAGGCAGGGAAAAACACGCTGATGCTTTCGCGAATCATAGTCCGTTACGTTTCGGCAATCATTACACATCGAGGGGCAGCTTGACAAGTACGGCAGGTACTACACGAAGTTTTGACGAACTTGGCGCGCCTTGGCTAAATCTGATACGCTCACCTGCATGCGAACTCTCGTCGCGGCAGTCACACTTGTCGCCGCTTCCCTTCCCGCCATGTGCCAACTCTCCTCGAAAAAAGCTTTGAATCTCGAAGCAGCCAAAAAGATCGCCGCAGCCGCCGAGGCGGAAGCGCGCAAGAACAACTGGAACGTCGTCATTTGCATCGTCGACGACGGCGCGAACCTGATCTACCTCCAGAAGATGGACGGTACGCAAATCGGCTCGGTCGACATCGCGCAAATGAAAGCGCGCACCGCGATCAAGATGAAGCGCCCCTCGAAAGTCCTTGAAGACGCCGTCGCCGGCGGCCGGAATGCCGTTTTGAAATTGCCCGATGTCCTGCCCGTCGAAGGCGGCCTGCCACTGATGGCCGGAACCGATTTCATCGGCGCGATCGGCGTCAGCGGCGTCACCTCTCAGCAGGACGGCCAGATCGCGGCCGCGGGCGTGGCAGCGGCTTCCGCGATGAAGTAACCTCACTTCCAGACCTGCAACGACTCGGCTAGCGAATTCGCTTCGCGCAGTTTCACCCCGTGCAGTCCGTACACCCCTTCTGTGAATCGAAACGACTGCGGGAGAGGGGTCAACGAGACAATCTCCCGCGGGGCGATCATCGCCGCCACTTCGGCCAGATCTGTGAATCGCAGTACGCCGAGCAGCGCTGGCCCTTGCCAGTGCGACGCCGGCGGATCGTCGAGGATTACCCGCGTGATCCTGGGTTCCAAGGCTGCGGCGTGCAGCGCCAACCCGCCGGTGTGTCTTCTTCCGTAGACTGACACACCACGGACCTTTTCCGTTTCAATCAAAAAGCGCACGGACTGGAGGATGTCCCAAAGCTGCAACGTTTCGAGCGTTCCACCCAGCAGCGCCGCCGTCATCTTTGTCGCCGCCGTGCGGAAATTATCCATCGGGTAATCGGTCGCCCGAGGGTGCAGAACCAGCACCACGTGATGTGGAAACGCCGACAGTAGATTGTCGTAGTCGACTCCAAAGACGATGTCGTCCTTGCTCTTGGCGTAGATGAGTGCGGGATGCGAGTCACGCCCATCGCGGGGCACGAATAATTTCCCTGTCACGCGAAGCTTCTCCTCGGTCGAAAACTCGATACGATACGCATCGGCGTAGCGCGCCGGCCAGCCGTTGTCCTTTGCCTTCCACGTATCGAACGGAACCGTCGACTTCGGAAACATACCAAACGTCTTCGCGCGCAAAGTACCTAACAACTGCGAACGGCGTTTCTTCCAGGCAGCCAACGAAACCGGTGTTTCGAGCCGCGCCGTCGGAATAAATACACGGTGCAGGCCTTCGTTGATTGCGTTCGCCGGATAACCATTCAACACCGTCAATCGTTCGGGTGAAAACGCGGGCAACGCCTCCTCGACGTACGGCGATCGATCATTGCGCAACCATCGATTCAGCCATTCGTTCGCCGCCTTTCGATAGGCCGGCGTGTCCTCATGCCCCGTTTCTCCTTCAAACGCCTCCAGTTTTTCAGACGCACCATACAACGCATAGATTTTCTTCAACTCCTCGTGTACGGGGCGATAGCCCGACGGCGGAAACGCTCCGTCCTTTGTCGCATTGACGATCATCAGCGGCCGCGGCGCGATCAGCGCGCCCACGGACGGCAAGTCGAGCTGATACGAATTCCAAAAATAGATGCAGTCGCAATTCTCCCGCACCGTATCGTGAGCGACATGTGGGCCGATCGACCACGATCCATGCACGGGCGCCGCAACCCGAAAACGCACATCGGCCGCCGCAGTAAACCAACTCACGGCGCCCCCGCCGGACCTCCCCGTAATGCCCGCTCGGGTCCGATCTACCTCACGGCGCGTCTCCAAGTAATCCAGCGCGCGCATCGCATTCCACACTTCCACAGCGGTTGGGTTGTAGCCTAGCGACAACCAGTTCCACATCTCCAAATTGTGCGTACCGTGATGAATGCCCGGAATCTCGCCAAACTCGATCGTGTCCAGCACAAACGCTACAAATCCATGCCGCGCGAACCACTTGCCATGATGCTGATAGCCGAACTTCGCACCCGCCGGATGCGGCGCGTGTCCGCTCACATAAACGATCGCAGGATAGACGCCCGCCGCCTCAGGCAGATACAGATTTCCCGTAACATACAGACCCGGCTTGCTTTCAAACACGATATTCTCGACGCGAAATCCATCGCCTTTAGAGACTCCCTTAATCCGCGCGCGCAGCGGCGTGCGTGCGGGTAGCGGATAAAGCCCGAGCATCTCCATGAACTGCCGGTGAACTACCGGCCGCCGCCGCTTCCAGTCGTCGAGCGATGCGATGCCGTCGAATTGCTTCGCCGATATCGCCGCGGCCCGCGCCGCGAGATTTTTCTGAAACATCTCGTACCGCTGCGCCGGGGTATGGCTTTGTTGTGCATTCACAATCGCGCACAGACACACTAAGAAATATGGCCGCATCCTAACTAGTCAACAACGAATCGCGCGCGATGGGAAGCGGATAATGATTTGGTGAGTCGAATTTTGTTAGGCCTGCTCCCCTCGCTGCTCTCCGCGCAAGT